>JAQGIJ010000235.1 GCA_028291285.1 Phenylobacterium sp.
GCGAGGATCTCCTCCATCGTCGGTTCTTGAGTGTCGGGCATGGGGCTGTCCGCCGAGTCGATGTTGGAATCCTGCGCACAGCCTAGGCGTTGCCCGCCGATCCTGCAATTTCCACCCGGCCCGGCCCGGCGAAGATTTCGCCTGCCGCGCGAAGTGGGGGTGGGTGGCTCAGGGCCGGGGCGGCGGCGGCGGCGCGCCCGGGGGCGGCTGCAGGCCAGGTCCGATCGCCTGCTCGCGCGTCAGGTCGTGGGTCTGCGGGATCGGCGGCAGGGCGACGGCGCGGTCCACGATGGCGATCGGCTCCTCCCAGGGGACCCAGCCCCATGTCATGCGCAGCCGGCGGAAGTTGGCCTTGGAATCGTACTGCGGCTGGCTGGGGATCAGGTCGCGCGCCTCCAGCCGGCCCATGGTGGCCAGCACGCTGGCGGCGGCCACGTACTCGTCGTGGCGCGCGGCCACCTGGTTCAGCTGGGCGGAGCGCAGCTCCTGCTCGGCGTTCAGCACGTCGATGGTGGTGCGCAGGCCGACCTGCTCCTCCTGGTGGGTGCCCTCCGCGGCGATGGCCGCGGCCTTCACCCCCTCGTCGGTGGAGACGATGTTGGCGCGAGCCGCGATCAGCTGGTTCCAGGACTGGGTGATGGTCTGCAGCACGCTGCGGCGCTGGGTCTCCACGGTGATCCGGTCGGCGTTGTTGCGCTCGATCGCCTGGCGGATCCGCGAGGTGGTGAGGCCGCCGTTGAACAGCGGCACCGTGACCGTGACGCCGGCGGTCTTCTCGGTGTCGTACTGGTGCTGGATGAACGGTACGACCTGGCCGTTGGCGAAGCGCAGGGTGCTCTGCAGGCTGACGTTCGGCATCCGTTCGGCCCGGGCGCCGGCGACGCGGGCGTGGCTGGCCTGCTCGGCGAACTCCTGGGCGCGCAGCAACGGGCTGTTCTGCTCGGCGACCGTGAAGGCGTCATCGACGTTGCCGGGCATCAGATAGGCAAGCGACGGCTCGGGCTGCAGGTCCGCGGGGTTGTGGCCGACCAGGGCGGCGTAGGTGGCGCGGCTGATGGAGAGCTGCGCCTCTGCGGTCCGCAGCAGGGCCTCGGAGGCGGCGAGCCTGGCCTGCGACTGGGCGACGTCGGTGCGCGTGACCTCGCCCACGTCGAAGCGGGCCTGGCTCTCCTCCAGTTGGCTCTGCAGGACCTTCAGGTTCTCCTGCTGGATGAGGAGGTTCTGCTGGTCGCGGCGCACGTCGGCATAGGCCGTGATCACCGCCTGCATCACCTGGTTCTCCAGCCGGCGCAGGTTCTCGCGGCCGGACAGCACGTCGGCGTTGGCGGCGGTCACCGCCGAGGCGACGCGCCCGCCCGTCCAGATCGGCTGGTTGAAGGTGAACTGGGCCGCGCCGCTGTTGCCGTACTCCCTGGTGGCGAACATGTTCAGGCGCTGCAGCTCCGAGGCCGGCGCGCGTAGCTCGGTGTAGCTGCCGGTCACCTGCAGGGTGAGCGTCGGCCGCCAGCCGGAGCGCGCCTGGACATAGGTCTCGTCGAGCGCCCGCTGGGTGGCGCGTTGCGCCTGCAGGTTGGGATTGGTGTCGTAGGCCTCGGCGATGGCGTCGGCGAGAGTCTCGGCGGCGGCGGGCCCGCCCCGGCTCGCGGCGAGCGCGAGACCGAGGCTTGCGATCAGCGCGCCTCGAAGGCTCTTGGTCATGCAGCGGTTCCCAGTGCGGCTACGAGCTGAGCCGGTGACGGTTACTTTACGCCTAAAGCGAGGGTTGGTTCTGAACCAAGGCTATAAGGCGAAACCGTGTTTGAGCTCGAAACCGGCGAGCAATGGCGGCACGGCGTCAAAAAGCACCCGGCGGCCGATCCCGTCCTGCGCCTTGAGATAGAGCACCGCCCGGCCCATGACCCCGTCCCGCTCGATCACGCCGAGCCGCCCGCCGATGGCCAGGCCGGCCAGCCAGGCGTCCGGCGCGCGGCCGACGGCGCCTTCCACCACGATCAGGTCGTAGGCCTCCTCGGCCACGCCCGTCAGGTCCTCGCCGTCCAGCCGCTCGACCGCCAGGCCGAGCATCTCGATGACCGCGGCGGCGTAGGGGGCGCAGATCGCCAGGGCGCGCTCGCCGGGCATGGGCTTGAGCGCATGCAGCAGCTTGCCCACGTCGCGCGGCTTCAGCAGCCAGCGCCCCGGCGCATACGCCACCTCCATGTCGGCGTAGGCCAGATAGGCCTTGCCGGGAGGCATGAAGCGCTCGCGAGGGATCTCCCGCATGGCGTCTTGGATGCGCACGTCGGTGACGTCCTGGGTGCGCACCTGGCTTTCCACCATGTTCAGGCGGGCGGCGGCGAGATCGGCCATCAGATCCTCTGGCGGTGAGTGTCGCGGGCTTATAGGTCGGCGTCGCCGGCTTAGGCAATGCGAGCGTGCGACGGGCGATTGCCCCGCCGCAGCGCTTCTGTTAGCGATCCGCCCCTCCGGCGGCCTGATGGCGGAGTGGTGACGCAGCGGACTGCAAATCCGTGCACCCGGGTTCGATTCCCGGTCAGGCCTCCAAGGAATTCCAACGGGAATTCAGCGACTTGCGCGGATCGTCAGCCGGCCTGCATTCGCGTCATGTCCCAAAGAATTCCCAAACATTCTCAACGGCGACCATCCACGGCCAAAAATCCCTGCGACATGCCGTGCGACATGCGGGCCAGATTCGCGCTCGGGAAGGTTCACTTTACGTTCCGCCCGGTCCACAGCAATCGGACGCGCGATGAGCCCGGCGCCCCGCTCGCGCACTACCTGCACCAGCACCCAGGCTCCGGCGTTCGGTTCATCTAAAAGGGCTGCCTGAACGGACCCGGCCTGAGGCGGTGCGGCCGGCGCGGCGTCATTTCCCGAATGACCGGTCGTGATCGCCCGAGCCTGAGGCGTGAACGGCTTAACTGACACTAGGGGGTTGTTGGATGGTGCTCAGGCTGGTGGTCTACGATGCGCCCCTCCCGGGCTTCCCGTTCCTCGCCGTGGTCCTGGAGGGGGCGGATCAGCCCGCGGTTCTCGCGGCCGAGGCGCACGCCACCATGGCCGAGGCTGAAGCGGCGGTGATCAAGTTGGCGGAAGAAATCAACAAAGGGGCTTCGCAGTGGAATGCCGACGCGCCGGGCGACGCGCCGAGTGTGAAGCCAAAAGCTCCCCGCAATGGGCCGCCCTGAGGGTCGAGAATATGGCCGCAGACGACCCGCTCCCCGGGATGTCGCCCGGTTTGCCGAGCGGCCCTGCCAGCGCTGCGGCGCGATGCGGTGGGAGACGCGGCCGGCGATGAGGCTCAGCTAGCCCGCTATCGGGCTCACGCGCTTTGTCCCAAGCGCCGGTCAGCCCGCTGACTGAGCAATGACCAGCGACGTCTACGGCCAGCTGTTCCCGCGCGGCGACGACCAGGACGAAATGGCCGCTGCCGAGCGCGACGGAAAGCCTCGCCGCAGGACAGCTATGCGCGATCAGCCCGCCGGGGCAGCCAGCTCGCGGCGGAGCGGGCGCAGGCCGAGCGCCAGCAGCGCGGCGCCGAGGGGGACGGTGATCAGGAGCACCAGGCGCACCGCCGCGCCAAGCTTGGCGTGATCGTGCAGCACGTTCTCGGTGATCACGGCGGTGACCAACGGCCCCAGGCCGCCGCCCACCAGCGCCAGCACCAGCATGTAGCACGCGCTCATCTTGCCACGTAGCCGCGCCGGGGTGATCAGCTGCAGGGACGCGAGCGCGGTGCCGCCGAAGCCTGACAGCATCGGCATGCCGAGCGCCAGCAGCACGAGGAAGATCCAGGGATTGGGGCTGGTGAAGGCCAGGGCCAGGATCGGCGCAGAGATCGCCGCACCGATGACGTGCACGAGGTAATAGGCGTCCTGCCGCCCCTTGCGAATGAGCACGTCGGCGAGCCGGCCATAGATGATGTTCGAGACCGAGATCATCAGGGCGACGCCCAGGCCAAGGCTCAGGCCGATGGCGGCCGGATCCCAATGGAATCGGCGGCCCATATAGGCCGCCCCCCAGCCGCTCACCGCGTAGACCGCAATCGCGAGCATGGGAAAGCCCAAGAAGTGACAGGCGATCAGACTGCGCCGCTGCCACATGAAACCGACCAACTCGCCGTACCCGCCACCGGCCCCTTTCGCGGCCGGGGCGGGCCGCGCGCGCCGCTCATCGCGGACGAAGAGCACCAGCAAAGCCAGCAGCGCGCCTGGCGCGCCAACCACCACGAAGGTGGCCTGCCAGGGCAGCAGATGACCTACGATCGGCAGGTCCAGCCCGCCCGCAGCCGTGAGGGCGGAGATCACCAAGCCGCCCAGCGTCATGGCCAGGGCGGCGCCCAGGTTAGCCCCGGAGTAGTAGATGCCGATCGCCATCGCCAGCCGCTCGCGCGGGAAGGTGTCGGTGATCAGCGAGAAGGCGGCGGGCGAGAGCGACGCCTCGCCGGCGCCGACCGCGGCACGGCCAAGAAACAGGCCGGCGAAGCTTCGCGCCAACCCGCAGCTGACGGTCGCTGCGGACCATACGGCGACACCGCAAAAAATAAGCCAGCGGCGGGAGACGCGGTCCGCCAGCCAGCCCATGGGCAGGCCGATCACCGCGTAGATCAGCGCGAATGCGAAGCCCTGCAGCAGGCCCAGCTGAACATCGGTAAGCCCCAGGCTCGCCTGGATTGGGTTGACCAGCAGGGTGAGCACCGTGCGGTCCATGAAGGAGAGCGTCTGGTAGGCCACCAGCAAGCCCAAGGCGAACCAGGCGCCCGCGGAGACCGGCGCGACCTCGATTGCCGCGCTCGTGGCCTCGTCGGTCGTACTGCTGTCGGCCGGCGCAATCACCATGTCGGATGTCCTTTGCGGAGCTGCCCCTCAGGCCGGCGCCGCACCTTCCCCTCGTTGGCGTCTCGGCCGATGTTGCGCAGACAATCTGTCCATAGCAAGCCACCCGGACCGGCGGCGACATCGCGGGTCTGCGGGCGCAACGGCGCATGGTGTCGCGCGCAACCCGGACCACCGGAGAGGCGGAGCCCTGGCCAAGTCAGCATGAAATTGTCGCCGCCAGTGCTAAGGTGAGCCGCGATGAGAGAAGATGTGGACCAGGCCGCGCGCCCGTCACCCGCCGAGGCGCTAGAAGACGGCAATTCTGGCAAGTTCGGACGCGGCGACCGGCTGAAGCTGCGCACCCGCGGTAAGATCCTGAAAGCCGCCCGCGATCTATTCGCCGACGGCGGTTACATGAGCTGCACGGTGGGCGACATCGCCGAGCGCGCCGGCGTCAGCCGCGCCTCCTTCTACGTCCATTTCGCCACGAAGCAGGATTTGCTGCGCGAGGTCGTCAAGCGCGACCTGGAGGGGCAGTCCATTCCGCAGATGCAGCTGCAGCTGACGGGCAAGGATCCCGACATGGCGATCCGCCGCTGGATCAGCCGCTATGTACGGAGCCTGGCGAAGAACCGCGACGGACTGCGGCTCTACAACTTCGCCGTTTCGGTGGACCCGGCCATGGCGCGGGAAGCCTACGAGGCCAGCCGCCGTACGGCCCTGGCGCTCGCCAAACGCATCGAACGCTTCCGGGTCTACACGGCCGATGGGGACATCGACGCAAAGCGGCTAGCCAGCCTGCGGCTGCTGCTCTTTACCGTCGAGCAGCTGGGCGCCGCGGTCGCCTTCGAGGCCTGGGACCATGACCTCGACAGCTCCATCGACTTGCTGACCCGCCGCTTCCTCAGCTTCATCTACGCCGAGTAGCCGCCCGGCGGTCAGCTGCCGGCAGGGGCAGGCTCCTTTGGAGACCGGCCCATCAGCTTCTGAATGACTTGGACGAGCGGCGGCTTGCGCACCTTGTTGCTCGGCGTGCGGGGCAGGTCCTCATAGTTGAAGAAGAAGACTCGTTTCGGGACCTTGAAACTGGAGAGCTGGCTGCGGACGCGGGCCTGGACCGCGGGTGCGTCGAGCGCACTGCCGGCGATCTTGACGACCGCCGCCACCACCAGCTGGCCCACCTTGGCATCGGGCACCCCCAGCACCGCCACCTCGATCACGTCGGGAATCTCGCGGATCACGGTCTCCACCTCGTCGGGCGAGACGTTGGCGCCGGACGTCTTGATCATCCCCGACAGCCGGCTCTCGAAATAGACGAAGCCCTCACTGGACAGGATGCAACGGTCGCCGGTGTGATAATAGCCGTGGACGTCGAAGACCTCCCTGCGCTCTTTCTTGTACATGCCGTCCATCAGCCAGGGGGTGCGCACGCAGAGCTCGCCGGAGACGCCCGGCGGCAGGGTCTCGCCGGTGTCCGGATCGGTGATCTTGTACTCCACGCCGTCCAGCGCCGGCCCCACCGAGCCGGTGATCCCCTCCGGCAGCAGCCCGCCTTCGTTGTAGCCGCTGTGCGGGCCGAAGGTCTCGGTCATGCCCAGCGAGAAGCAGAGCTGGGCACGCGGCACGTCCGGATTGAAGAAGGCGCACTGGTCGGTGTTCTGCTGCTTCAGCCGGTCGAAGTCGCCGGGCCGGGCGTCCGGCCAAGCTCGCAGCGACAACAGCACGGCCTCCGAGCACGTGATGTGGGTCCCGCGCTCCTCACGCAGGGCCTTGAGGATGCCGCCCGGCGAATGGTCGTCCACGCAGACAATGGTGGCGCCAGCCGCCATGGAGCCGATCGCCGACAGGAACCCGCCCACCCAGAACATGGGATTGGTCAGGATCACCCGGTCGCCGCGCTCGGTGTTGGCCGGAATGATGCCGCCGCCTCGGGTCATGAACAGGGTCTTACGGACCTCGACCCCCTGCGTATGCACCACCCCCTTCGGATCGGAGGTGCTGCCGGAGGTGTACATGATGATGCCGAGATCGGCGGGGGTGACGTTCCGCTCCACCGCCTGCAGCAGCTCCGGCGTGAAGGTCTGCGAGGCCTCGCCGAGCGCGGCCAGCTCATCGAGCGAGCCCCGCGCCCAGCGCCGGTCGGTCCGTCCCGCGAGCCAGATGCTGCGCAGGTAGGGCGCGTTGGCCAGCGCCAGCGGCCGCGCGCCGTCCGCCTGCGGCAGATCGGGAAACACCTCCTCCAGGCGCGCCAGATAGTCGTGGCGCAGATAGCGATCGGCGCTGATCAGGATGGCCACGTCGGCGTGACGCAGCGCGTAGGCGAGCTCGCGCCCGGCGAAGAAGGTGCTGATCAGCACGCCCAGCGCGCCGATGCGGTTCACCGCCAGCCAGGCCACCAGCCAGTCGGGGCCGTTCGGCGCCAGTATGCCGATGCGGGTCCCCTTCCCCGCCCCTTCGGCCAGCAGGCCGCGGGCGAGCGCGGCCGAGCGCTGGTCGGCTTCGGCGTAGGTCAAGCCGGAACCGTCGTGGCGGATCACGTCCAGGTCGCCGTAGCGGGCGACGCAGGCCCGCCAGAGTTCCGGCACCGTTTCGGTGGCGAGTTCCGGAACCCGGCTCTGGGTCTTCGCCGCGCTCATCATCGCCGCCATGCAACACCTCCACGCATTCGTCTTTCCGCGCCACGCGTTCGACGAGCCGCCTCCGCCTGACGCACCGCGCGTGGGGAAACTAGTCGCTGACCGCCGCGCCTTCGAACAGATTTGCCCCGGCCCGATCGGCGATCACGGTCGCCGGTCGCAGGCGCGAGGCGTCCCAGCCTTCCAGCAGGCCCCGCTCGGCGCAGAAGGTCTGGGCGAAGATGGTGCGGCCATTGAATTGCGGCGCCTCGGGGGCGCTGACCAACCAGGCCACCACGGCCGCAGTCACTTCGGGCGGGGCGCCGTTGGCCTCGAAGCCGAACTTCGCCATGTCCTGCGCGATGCGCTCGGTCCAGGTGAAGCCCGGATCGACGTTGAAGCTGAGCACGCCGCTCGCGCCCAGCTCCACCGCCAGTATGCCGGCCAGCCGGTGGGCCGCGGCCTTGGACGCCCCGTAGGTGATCCCCCAGCCGCCCTCCCCCGCTGGCTTCGAGGGCGTCGAGAAGGCGCTCATGCTGCTCAGGTTGACAATCACGCCGGAGCCACGCGCCACCATGCCAGGCGCAAGGATCTGCGTCAGCAGCAGCGGGGTGAAGAAGTTGCCCTCCATCACCGCCCGGGCGGCGGGCGCGGGCGTCTCCAGCACCTTGTCCATGTGCCCGGGCCCGGTGTGGCGGGCGCAGTTGATCAGCAGGTCGAAAGGACCCCAGCGCTCGAGCGCCGAGGTGGCGGCCCTGGCGACCGAGGCCGCATCGGTGATGTCCGCCGGCAGCATCAGCGCGCGCGCGCCGAGGCGCTCGATCTCGGCCGCCGTCTCCTGGAGGCTCCCAGGCAGGGGCGAGGTGTCGCTCATCTTGGCGGTGGGCGAGTGTTCCCGCTGCTCGCCCGGCGCCACGGAGCGGGCGGTGATGGCCACGTCGTAGCCGGCCTTGGCCATCCAGATGGCCAGCACCTTGCCGATTCCGCGGCTGGCGCCGGTCACGAAAGCCGTCTTCCTGACATCAACCATCATTCGGCTCCTGTCATTCGCCCGGGCCGCGCCGGAAGAAAGCGGCGCGTGCGCAGCGGTCGCGCCGCGGCGCACGCGCCCATCAGGGACAAGGCCCTGCCTCTGGGAGGAGGATTAGAATGTGTATTTCATCACGACGCCATAGGTGCGGGGATCATTGAGGATCGCCCCGGCGCTGCCGAACGTCAGCGACGTGGAGGAGTCATTGATCTGGGCGTTGTACTTGGCGTTGGTCAGGTTGCGCACGAACAGCTGCACGTTCAGCGGATGTTGCAGCACGTTCGCCCACTCCAGCCGCGCGTCCACCACGTGGTGGTGCCGCACGACGTCCTGCGGAAAGACGCGGTGGTTGACCACGTCATAGCTGGTGGCGTCCTGCGAGACCGTGTCCGACTGGTAGTAGCCGCCGATCTGGCCGAAGACCTGGCCGGAGGTGTCGCTGTCGAGCAGCTGGTAGCGGGCGAGCCAGGTGGCCGTGTACTTCGGCGCGCCGGCGAGCGGGGCGTCGGTGTAGTCGGTGATCACCCCGCCCGGCCCCGGGACCACGAAGCGGGTGTAGTGGGCGTCGGAGAGCGCGAAGCTGCCCGACAGCGTCAACCGGCCGGCTTCCAAATCCGCTGAGGTCTCGAAGCCCTTGATGTGGGCGGCCGCGGCGTTGACAAAGTAGACGGAGACCACCGGCTTGGTGGCGTCGGTCAGCTGACGCTGGATGTCCTTGTACCTGTCGTAGTAGGCGGCCACGTCGTAGCGCAGCCGCACGCCGTCGCCGAACCGAAACAGGCCTTTGTGGCCGATCTCGAAGTCGTCGACGATCTCCGGCCGGTAGGGCGCCGCCTCGAAGGGGTTGGTGGCCGTGAAGGTGAAGCCGCCCGAGCGGTAGCCGCGCCGATAGGTGCCGTAGAACAGAAAGTCCAGCGCCGGTTTGTAGTCGACCGTCGCCGTGAACGTCGGCTTGGAATAGGAGGCGCTGCTGGTGCGGATGCAGGGCGAGAGCTGCTGGGCCGTGGCGTCCACCAGGCGGCAGCTTGCCACCGGGGTGATGAAACGCGACTTCCAGGTCACCTCGCGCTTGTCGTGGGTGACGCGCAGCCCCCCGGTCACCGACCAGCCCGTATCGCCGATGTGGTACGTTCCAGAGCCATAGGCCGAGTAGCTGGTGTTCTTGATCGGATCGGCGAACGCCAAGCCGATGACCCCAGGTCCCTGGCTGCTGATCGGCTGGGCCAGCTTGTTGGTGGTCAGCTGGGCCGAGGAATTGTCTTCCTTGAAGTAGAACAGACCCCCGAAATACTCGAGGTGGTTGTCCAGGGCCCGGCCGGAGACATTGATCTCGTCGGAGTACTGCTTCCCGTTGTCGATGGCGTCAATCAGGTAGGTGGGATTGGCGTCGCCCTGGATATTGAACAGCATGTCCGAGCTGGTGCGGCGATAGCCAAAGATGTTCTTCAGCGTCACGCCGCCAAGGTCGTAGGTGGTGATGTTCGAGATCGAGGTGGTGTCGATGTGGGTGCCATCGGGGATCGGCGCCGCCGTGGTGGTCCAGAACCCGTAGTTGGCCAGACTCTGGAATTGGGTCAGCTGGTCGCGGTTTCGCGCCGCGTTGCTGGCGGGGTTCACAGCCACAAGCTTGAAGACGATCCCGTCGTCCAGCTCATGGAAGCCGTTCACCACGAGGTTGTTGGTGAGGTTCTCTGTCGGCGACCATTTGGCCGACAACCTCCAGGAGTAGTTGTTGACGTTGCCGATGTCGCGCTTGGCAGTGGTGCTGTAGACGTCCCCGTCGCGGCGGGTCACCTTGCCCGCGAACCGCAGCTGCAACTTGTCGCTCACCGGCAGGTTGAGCGCGGCCTCGTAGTCATTGAGGCCAAAGTTGCCGGCGGTGACCTGGCCATAGCCCTCGAACCGGTCGGTCGGGGGTGCGGAGGTGATCAGCACGGCCCCGCCCGTGGTGTTGCGGCCGAACAGGGTGCCCTGTGGCCCCTTCAGCACCTGGATCGACTGCAGGTCGAAGAAGCCGGCGTTGAGGCCCTGGGTCCGCGCCTGGGGAACTTCGTCGAAGTAGACGCCGACCGAAGCGTCGTAGGTGCCGTTGTTCAGCTGCTGACGCTGCGAGCGGATCGTCACGGTCAGGTTGCTGTTGCCGTAGACCGAGGTGGTCACGACCATGCCCGGCGCCACACGCGGCAGGTCGTCGGCCTTGAGGATGGAGAGCCGCTGCAGCTGGTTGCCCGCGACCGCGGAGACGGCCACCGGCACGTCCTGCAGGCGCTCCTCGCGCCGGCGGGCGGTGACCACCACCTCGCCGATAGCGGTCGAGGCGTCAGCGCCCGCGGTGACCGACTGGGCGGGTCGGTTAGCCGGCGCGGCCTGGGCGAACGCCGGGACAGGCGCGATCGCCGCGCTTGCCAGCAAGGCGACACGGAACAGGTTGTGAGTCAGCATCTTTTCCTCCCCTCGCCGCCGGCTCTGCCGGTCGGCATCTTTGTTCTGCTTCTTTTCAGGTCGCGAGACCTTCGCCGGCGCATCAGCCTCCGCCGCCCATGAGCCGCCCGATGATCCGGCGGCGACGGGGCGCCGAATCCGCCATGGATAGTGCGACGCAGCCATATCGTCGCTCTGGACATATTGTCAATTCATCGGGCGGGCTCACACAACGGCAGCGGTTCCCCGTCCGGGAGCGGCCTCGAGTTGCAGGTGAGGATCGCTCCACAGCGTCGGCTTCGGCGCCCACGGCCAAGGCTCCTTCGGTAGAAGGGTTGAGGGGCGTTCCATCGGCTGTTGGTGACGGTTTCGCGCGGACGTCTCTGGCGCCCACCGTCCCCGGAGGTTAGAGCCAAGGCGCATAAACTGCATGCAAACAGGCCCTGAGGTCTGGCGCCTTGCGCCGCCTCCACAAGGGCCGGGAGGAACTGTCCCATGGAACCGTTCGCCGGACTGCGGGTGCTCGACCTCAGCCGCTCCCAGGCAGGCGCCCAGACCAGCCAGCTGCTGGCGGACTTCGGGGCCGAGGTAGTGCTGGTTGAGCCCCCCGGCGGATCGCCACTGCGCGAGGCCGCCGCCTTTCCGTTCTGGGCGCGCGGCAAGAAGAGCGTAGCACTTGACCTGCACGCGCCGCATGACCGTCTTGCGATCGCCCGGCTCGCCGGGGCCGCCGACGTGCTGATCGAAAGCTTCCGTCCCGGCGCCCTGGATGCGCTGGGCCTCGGCTACGAAGCCCTCAGCGCAGAGAACCCGGGGCTGGTCTACGCCTCTCTCACGGGCTTTGGCCGCCAAGGACCCTATGCTCGGGCGCCCGGATACGAGGGGCTTGTGCTGGCGAAGCTGGGAGTCTTCCGCACCTTCGCGGGCATGAGCCTGACACCGGA
This sequence comes from Phenylobacterium sp., assembly GCA_028291285.1. The sequence continues at coordinate 11,828 of JAQGIJ010000235.1, forward strand.
CCGGCCGGCCTTCGTCACCGTTCCGTTCGCCAGTTTCGCCGCGGCCCAGGTGGCGCTGCAAGGCATCCTCGCCGCCCTGCACGAGCGGGAGGCTAGCGGGCACGGCGATCGCGTAGAGGCCAGCCTCGCCCAATCCTTCCTGGCGCTGGACACCTGGGCCTGGATCGAGCACGTCCTCGCCAAGCGTTGGCCGGACGCGCTCAAGTCCGCCGGCAACTTCGATGCGCAGGGCCGGCCGCAGAGCCATTTGACCTTCCGTCTGCTCGTGGCGCTCACCGCGGACGGTGACTGGCTGCAGTTCGCCTGCACCGCCCCGAAGCTGTTCGCTGCGGAGATGCGGGCCCTCGGCCTCGACTGGATGTTCAGCGATCCGGAATGGGCCGGCGTCCCCAAGTTCGAGGACCCGGCCAAGGGCATGGATCTCTGGACGCGCATGCTCAACGCCGCCGGGGAGAAGTCGAGCGCCGACTGGGATGCCATCTTCCAAGTCGATCACGACGTATTCGCCGAGCGCTTCCGGGCCGGCGCGGCGATCCTGGAGCATCCCCAGCTGGCGCATGACGGCATGAGCTTGACGCTCAGGGATCCGGATTGTGGTCTGGTGCGTCAGCCCGCGGCGCTGGTGACGGCGGCGGCGTCGCCCGCCCAGCTGCGGCCCGCGCCGAGGCTAGACGCCGACCGCGACCAGGTGCTGGGCCAGGGCTGGGCCGCTCCGCCACTGCCGCGCCCGGATCCTGCATCGCCCCCGCCGGTGGGCCTGCCGCTGGCCGGCGTCACCATCGTGGAGTTCGCCTCGATGTTCGCCGCTCCGCAGGGCCCGGCGCTACTGTCCGAGCTGGGCGTGCGCGTGATCAAGATTGAACCCATCGAGGGCGATCCGATCCGCAACCTGATCACCCTGCCGGAAACCGGAGGCACCCGGGTGATGATGGGCAAGGAGAGCATCCGCCTGGACCTCTCCAAGCCGGAGGGCCGCGAAATCGCCCGCACCCTCTGCGCCCAGGCGGACGTGGTGCTGCAGGGCTTCCGCGCCGGCGCCATGGAGCGCCTGGGCCTGGACTATGCGGCCATCCGCCACCTCAAACCGGACATCATCTTCGTCAATGCGCCAGGTTATGGGGTGGACGGCCCATACGGCCACCGCCCGGCCTATGCCCCTTCCATCGGAGCCGCCGCAGGCTTCTCGCTCACCAACCTTGGCGTCACCCAGGTCGAGCAGCGCGAGATGAACCTGGCCGAGATCCAGAGCATGGCCCGCCGGCTGGCTGCGGGCGGCACCCAGACCAGCGCCCAGGCCGATGGCAACGCCGCGGTGGCCGTGGCCACTGCCATTGCCTTCGGGATTTACGCCCGGGATCGGGGAGCCGGCGGCCAGGAGCTCTTCACCTCGATGCTGAACTCCGGCGCCCACACCATGAGCGCCTATGCGGTCACTTGGCCCGGCAGCCCGCCGCCGCCCACCGTGGACGCCCAAATGCGCGGCCTGACCGCGCTCTACCGTATGTATGACGCAGCAGAGGGGCTGGTCTTCGTGGCCGCCCCCAGCGACCGCGATTTCCGGCGGCTGGCCGAGGCCCTCGGTCGGCTCGAGCTCGGCGAAGATCCTCGGTTCGCCACCCGGGCAGCCCGCCAGGCCCATGACGACGAATTGACGGCCGTCCTGGCGGAGATCTTCGCCGGCCGGTCCGCGTCGGACTGGGAGGCCGACCTCCTGGACCGCGACGTGGGCTGCGTGGAGGTGACCGCCTCCAGCATGGAAGCGGTGCTGATCGACACGCCCTTGGGGCGCGAGAGCGGCTATATCGTCGACGTCATCGACCCCACGTGGGACGAGACACCCCGCCAAGCTCCCCTGGTTAGGCTCGGCCGCTTGCGCACCCGGGCCGAGCCTTCGGTCTTGGCCGGCCAGCACACCGACAAAATCCTGGAGGCCGCCGGCCTCGGCGGGCAGATCGCCCGGCTGCGCGCGGAGGGCGTGGTGGCCTGAGCGCGTCGCAGCTTGGGTCTGTTAACGCCCCTGCGGGTTCTTTCTGGGGGACACCCGACGCTGCATCGTGCCGCTGGCGGCGGGGGAGGTTCCGGACGAGACTGCGCTGCACATCTCTATCCACTCGGAGCTCACCCCGTGACGTCGAACGATCGCTACGACCTGGCGGGGCAAATCGCCATCATCACGGGGGCGACGAAGGGCATCGGGCGCGCCATCGCCGATCGTTTCGCTGCGAGCGGAGCGAAGGTGGTGATCTCCAGCCGCAGCGCCGAGGATGTCCAAGCCCTGGTGGAAGAGCTGAACGGGCGCTACGGCGCGGGGGGCCAGGTGGCGGTCGGCGACAGCTGCGTCATCGAGGACAAGGCGGACCTGCAGAAGATCGTGGAGCTGGCGCAAGCCACCTTCGGCGGCCTGACGACCTTGGTCTGCAACGCCTGCGGACTGGCTTGGCTAGGCGCCACCCACGAGATGCCCGATGAACAGATGGACTACCAGTTCCTGACCGTCCTTAAGAGCAAGATCTGGCTGGTGAATCTTGCCTTGCCCGCACTGATGACGGCGAACGGGGCTTCGGTCGTGTTTATCGGCTCAGGCTCGGCTTTTGAGACCACCATCGAGCGCAATATCTATTCCGCCATGCGCGCGGCCGAGTTGCAGTACATGCGCAACATCGCCGCCGAGTATGGGCCGCACATCCGGGTTAACGCAATTTCGCCGGGCCTGATCGAGACCTTTTCCTCCGCGCCCTTGTTCGCGGACGACGCCGTCCGCCGGAAGATCGCCGCTTCCGTGCCGCTGAACCGCACCGGAGCACCGGAGGAAATCGCTGCGGCGGCCGCCTTCCTGGCCTCGGACTCCAGCGCCTTTACCACCGGGACCGTGCTTCCAGTGGATGGCGGGCGGCTGTTGAAGGCCAAGGAGAAGCTTCTCACCCAAGTCTACAAGGGCGACAGTCGAGCGAACTGACGCGAACGCCGGGTGCGCGGGCGGCTCGCTGGCGAGCGCCGAAGGAGATGGATATGGCGGAAGACCGTCGGGTGGCTATCGTAACGGGGGGCAGCAAGGGGATCGGACAGGCGACCTGCGAGCAACTTGCGCGGGATGGGTGGCGCATCGCCACCTGTGCGCGGGCCGAGGATGGCCTCGAGGAGGCGCTGGCGCGGATCCGCGCCTTGGGCGGCGCCGGCGAAGGTTGCATCCTCGATGTCGCCGACACCGACGCCCTCGATGGATTCATCCGCGACGTTGCGGCGCGGTACGGGCGGCTCGATGGGCTGGTGAACAACGCGTTCCAGTCGATCGCCGGGCCGATCGCGGACACGAGCCTCGAGGCGTGGCGCCGAGCCTATCAGGTCAATGTCGAAGCCCCCTTCGTGGCGACCAAGACGGCGATGGAGTTGATGGGCGCGCGAGGCACGGGCTCCATCGTCAACGTGGCCTCGGTGTCGGGCATCCGCGCGAGGGCCAATGGCTCGGCCTACTGTTCGTCCAAGGCGGCGCTGATACAGTTCACCCGGGTGGCCGCCCTTGAGGCCGGCGCCTTCGGCGTGAGGGTGAACTCCATCATCCCGGGCGCTACGGAGACGGCCGCCTTCGCGAAGGCGTTCGCCTCTGCGTCCAAAGAGGAGATGGCCGAGCGCGGGCGATCCGCATCGCCGCTGGGCCGCTTCGGCGCTCCCGGCGACGTGGCCGAGGGGATCGTGTTCCTGCTGAGCGAGGCGGCCCGCTATGTGACCGGCTCGGAGTTGCATGTGGACGGGGGAGCCTGGCTCGTCCGTTGAGCGACTCGACCGCCGCCTTCCCTACTCCCGCTATGAAGCCTCGACGCTCTGCGGCCGTTTCGCCCGCGCGACGGACCAAGCGAGATCAAGCCTTGCGGCATGCAAGCCGCTCCGGACCTCCGGGCCAGCCTCGCCGAACTCCATGCACACGTCGGTCTGCGGCGCGCATGTCGGCCAATGCGGCAGGCCCGGACCGTTCGGATCGCCGTTGCGGGCGAAGTTGACCCAGTACCTGTGCATCAGCCTGGCCATCGCGGCGTCTTCAGCCGTTTCGGCGTAGGGCTGCATGGCGGCGGCGCCGCCGGTCTCGAACACGAACGGGATCTCGCTCCCGTGCGGCGCGCCAGGCAACGATCCTCGGAGCGTCTCCGGAACATACGAGAAATGATAGTGGTGCACGGGCTGGCTGCTGGCCGCCTGCTTTGCAATGAACCGGGCGGCGGCGACGAACTGACGGTCGCCAAAGATGTCTCTGGCGACCTCATCGGGCGTGCGGACGCCTTCGGGATCGTAGGTCGCGAGCGCCTCGGCGCGCGGGAGGCCGAGGGAGGCGATCAGAGCTTCGGCTGACGCTGGATAGGCCGCCATGAGGCTGGCCTCGAAGCTGTTCGCGCCGATGATCAGCGGCAGCTTGTGCTGCCGCCCGGCCTCATAGGTCTCCGCCTCGCGGTCCGGAAGGATGACGCCGTCGATGATCGGGCCGATGTTGGCGGTCCAGATCCGGCTCGGGTCGCCCAGCACCGCCTCGGCGGGGAGAGCCCGAAGCGCGCTCGCGTCGGCGTCGGGAGCGCCGTTCGCCGCGGCATGGGCGGCGCCCATCCGCTCCGCCTTGGAGGTTCCGTCGCGATGCGTCATACCCCGCCAGCGTTGGAAGGCGGGCGCGGACTGGACGATCGCGCGCTTGAACAGTCCCGTCGCGAGCGGCGAAATCATCAGCAGGTTGGTGAAGGTGGCGCCGGCGGACTCGCCGAAGATCGTGACGTTTTCCGGATCGCCGCCGAACGCGGCGATATTCTCGCGGATCCATCGAAGCGCCTGGATCTGGTCGAGGATGCCATAGTTGGCCAACGGTCCGGCAGGATCCTCCCCGGTCAGCGCCGGGTGGGCGAAGAAGCCGAAATGGTTGAGCCGGTAGTTCAGGGTCACGCAGATGACCTCATCGCGCGCGAAGGCCGCCCCGTCATAGCTGGGCCAGGCGCCCGAACCGATGATGTAGGAGCCGCCGTGGATCCACATCATCACGGGCAGCTTTCGTCCGGCCGCCGACGTCGGCGCCCAGACATTCAGGTAAAGGCAGTCCTCGCTTTGCCGAGCATCGACAGCGACGCGGGCGAGCGCCGCCGGCAGGGGCGGTTGCAGGCAAGCCGGACCGAAGCTGTTGGCCGCGCGCACACCGGCCCACGGCGCTGGCGGCTGCGGCGCCCGCCAGCGCAGATCGGTGACCGGCGGCGCAGCATAGGGTATGCCGAGGAACCGGGCGTGGCCGCCCGCTTCCACCCCTTGCAACCCGCCGCTGGCGATTTCGACGACTGTTCCCAAGACATCCTCCCGAGCGCCAGTCCGATCCGGCGCGGACCCTGGCGACGAACTTGCCACGAAATGCCGGCACGGTCCTGACGATGAGCAGCGCCAGAGACCCGCCCGCTGAGGCTCAGCGGCGCCGGACCGAGCCGTGCTGCCCGCCATCAGGCTGCAGAGACACGCCGGACATGATCTGCAGAGAGATCCCAAAGGCGCTGCGCCGTGGGGCCGAGGACACCGGTTTTCAGCTTGATAAGCGCGAGATCGATCCTGAGAGATTCGGCGGCGATCGACCGCCAAATCACGCCGTCGCCCGGGTTTTCGGATTCGCCGCTCCATCGATAGAGCAAGACAGGTAAGTTGTTCAGCTGCCCGAATTGCACCAACGTGGACACCAGTGCTTCCGGAGATGGGACAAAGTTGGCGCCGGCATCGGCCACCGGCCCAAACCAAATGTCGAATACGTGATCTCCAGGAGTATGTGGCAAGACAGCTATTCGCCGGCCCTTGATCAGCGGAATAGGTATGCTTTCCATCTCGACAAGCTCGTGTCCCGGCGGCAGACCCAGGGATAGCCGAGCTTGAGATATCGGCAGGATTTCCAAGTCGTCGCACTTGCTAAACGGACTGACTGCAAAAACAAGATCGAACTCTCCCGCGCGTAGCAGTGACAACATTTCTTCAGTAGATCCATGAGAAATGTGTATAGAGTCGATTGGATTGGCGGAAAGATACTCTCCAATGATCGCAATGCGCGCAGGAACATTGGCGGAGAATTGAGGCGCACCGAGGCGAAGTTGCCCACGGAAGCGTTGCCGGAGCTTCCGGGCAGTGACCTCGGCCTCGGTGATCGTATGCAGTACTCGTGAAGCGTATTCCAGGAACTCTGCTCCGTACGGAGTCAGGCGTATGTTCCGCGTCGTACGCGTGAAGAGCGGAAAACCCAGCTGGTCCTCAAGCCGTTTGACGAGCAGTGAAACCCTGGGCTGGCTAACACCCAAGCTGCGCGCGGCGGCCGTAAATGATCCGTCCTCAGCCACCGCCTTGAAGGCCCTGATCAGCTGGCTATCGAACACCTCGGCCTCCGCCGCACTCATATCGAAGCAGATATGAGCCGTCCGTACATTTCCCTAAATCGGGTCGAATTCAAACGATAGAATTTTGGCTGGCGGGCTGCCGGCCAAGAGCAGCTCAGCATCTCTTGAGCATCAGGCGACGCTGAAGCCCATGGATTTTGGAGGAAGGCTCATGGCCGAGGCCAAGCCGATGCGGGTTGAGAAGGTCCCGGTCCCCGGCGCTTGTCCGGAGTGCGGCGCCGAGGCGCTGCGGCGCTATCCTGTGCTGTCGGCCGGCGGCTGGTATCAGGTCGCCAAATGCCAGGCGTGTTTGGCGACCGCCGAACGCAAGCCATGGAACCGCCTCGGATATGTCGATCGCGGACACGTCGACGTGCTCCTGGCCTCCTACAAGGCGGCCCGCGAATGAGCGGCAAGGTCATCGCCGTCGATGTGGGCGGCACTTTCACCGACGTGGTGGCGGTCGAGGACGGGAAGATCACCACCGCCAAGGTCGCCACTCAGCCCAGCTCCAGCGACCGCTCGGTGCTGGCCGGCGCCCTGGCGCTGGGGGTCTCCGATGCGTCGATCTTCAACCTGGCCAGCACCGCGGGGCTCAACGCGGTGCTGACGCGACGGCTGCCCAAGGTCGGCTTCCTGGTCACAAAGGGTCATCGCGACATCCTCGACCGCGGCTCGCTGGTGCGACCGCTGGAGGCGATCACCGATCCCACCTGGCGGCGCAACTTTGGCGACGCCGGCGGCCGCCCGATCGTACCGCGATACCTGCGCCGCGGAATCGAAGAGCGGCTGACGTCGACGGGCGAGGTGTTCATTCCCCTGAACGAGGCGCAGGCGCGCGAGGAGATCGAGCTTCTTCAGCGCTGCAACGTCGAGGGGGTGGCGATCTGCCTGCTGCACGCCCACCGCAACGGCGTTCATGAGAAGCGCCTGCGCGAGCTTGTCCGCGAGATACTCGGCGACGTTCCCTGCTCCATTTCGTCCGAGACGTCCGCCCTGGTGCGCGAGTTCCACCGCTCCTCCACGACCGTCATGGATGTTCTGATGAAGAACATCTACGGCGACTACACCAAGCGCCTGCAGAAGGGACTCGACGAGGTCGGCTTCGGTGGCGAGTTCAACTACTCCGACTGCAGCGCAAACCTGCTGCCGGCCGACTTCGCGATGGAACGTCCTTATCAGCTGATCATGGGCGGGCCGGCGGGTGGGGCCGTGTCGGCCGCCCACTTCGGCGGCGTGATCGGCGAAAACAACCTGCTCTGCGCCGACGTCGGGGGCACCTCGACCGACATCAGCGTGATCGTCGAAGGGATCCCCTGGTCGTCCTCGACCTTCGAGATCGAACACGACCTGGTGGTCAGCGCCACCTCGATCAACATCGTGACTCTGGGCGCCGGCGGCGGCTCGATCGTCATGGCGACGCCCTCCGGCGACATCGCCACCGGCCCGGACAGCGCCGGCGCGGAGCCTGGACCCGCCTGCTATGGCGAGGGGGGAAGGCGCCCGGCAGTGACGGATGCCGCGCTCTGCATCGGCATCCTGACGCCGGGAGGCTTCCTCGGCGGCAAGAAGCGCCTGCATCCGGACCTGGCCATGAAGGCGTTCGAGAGCCTCGACACCCCGCTGCCGGTCGCCCAGCGGATCCGCTACGGCTGGAACATGGCGGTGAACAACATCGCCGAGGGCCTGCTGAACATCTCCATCGGCCGCGGCATCGACCCGCGCGACTTCAGCCTCGTGGCTTGTGGCGCGGCGGGGCCGATGATCCTGCCCTGCCTGCTGGGCCAGTTCCCGATCCGCCGGGTGATCGTGCCCCCCTACCCCGGCCTGTTCAGCGCGCTCGGACTGATCAGCACCGACCGGGTATATACCGACCACCGCGGCCGCTACATGACGCTGACGCCGGATTGTGCGCCGGTGCTGGACACGATGTACGGCGCGATGGAGGAACGGCTCCTGAAGAAGGTCGGCGCCGACCAGCCCGGGTTGCGTGTCGTCCGGACCTTCGACGCGCGCTTCCTCGGCCAGAGCTGGGAGACTCCGCTCATCGAGGTTCCGCCCGGCCACCTCGACGATCGCGCCGTGCAGACCATGATCAACAACTTCCGCACGACCTACGAGAAGCTCAACAACAACCGCTTCGACAATCTTCCCGTGGAGGCGGTGACATACCGGGTTCAGCTGGTGCTGCCCGCCGCGAAGGTCGCCTACCCTAAGGCCGAGCCTGGCGCCGCGCCCGAGCCGATCGGCGAAACGACGCTGCGCCACATCTATGATGAGCCTAGGCCGGCCTTCGAATACGGCCGTGACTCTCTGGGGGTCGGCGCGACCATCGCCGGCCCCGCGGTGATCCGCGAGGAGATGTCCACCACCTTCGTCCCGGCGGGCCGCAACGCCGTTGTCGGCGGCCACCGCGAAATCATCATCGAGTGAGGCCCAGATGTTGAACACCGCCCAGCGTTCAGCGCCGCCCGCCATCGATGCGCCGCTGCTTCGCGACCTTGACGAAAAGGCGTTCCTCGACCGCTACAGCTGCGACCGCTATACCGCCTCAACCCTGGCCAACCGGTTCCAGTACGTCATGAAGCACATGGCGACGAAGCTGCGCGCCTGCGCCTTCTCTCCGGTCATCCGTGACATGGACGACTTCTGCACCACCATCTCCGGTCCCCCGGAGATCGGCTGGCCGATGCCGGCGGCAAGCCTGACCAATCCCGTCCACTGGGGACCGATCGCCGACTCCGTGCCCATCATTTTGCAGGACTACGGCCTGGAGGACCTTTCCCCCGGCGACGTCATCGTCGCCAACGACTCCTACCGCACCGGCAAGCACCTGAACGACACCTCGTTCGTCCGCCCGCTGTTTTGGGAGCGCCGGCTCGTCGGCGCGGTGCACATCACCGCGCACCAGCTCGACCTCGGGAGCCGCGTCCCTGGCGGCTTCCTGATCACGGCCCAGTCGCTCTGGGAGGACGGCTTGGTGCTGCCGCCGATGGCGCTCTTCAAAGGTGGCCAGCCTGTCCGCTCCACCTTCAACCTGATCGCCGTCAACACGCGCTATCCAGACGAGATCCTGGCAGACTTGCAGACCTTACGCTCCAGCCTCGACCTCGGCGAAGAACTGCTCATGCAGAGCATCCAGCGCTATGGCCTTGACGCGTATCTCGGCGCGGTGCGCTACGCCACCGATGCTGCAGCCGAGACCCTGCGGCGCGCCATCGAGGCTCTGCCCGACGGCGACTACCACGGCGAGAGCACCGTGGACGGCGACGGCCTGCCAGACAGCCCGGAATACATCGTGCGCCTCAAGGTGGCCAAGCGTGGCGGACGCATGGAGTTCGACTTCTCCGGCACATCCGAGGCTTCGCGCACCGCGGTGGGCTGCAGCTGGCTCGACGTGAAGACCGGGATTCTGATCGCACTCAAGCTGCTGCTCGACCGCAAATCGCCGCCGAACTCCGGCGGCATGCGCAACATCGACGTGGTGCTGCCGCCGGGCTGCATCCTCAATCCGAAGCCACCGGCGCCGACGATGTTCTACTTCGTGATGGTGCAGGCGGTGATCACGGCGACGCTCAACGCGCTGAACCCCATCATGGGCGAGGACGCCGTCGCCGGCGACTCCGGCTCGAACTCGCTGCATCACGGGCACGGCAAGACGCTGGCCGGAGATCCCTGGCACATTCCGTCGATCAAGTCCGGCGTCGGCGGCCAGTCCTGGGGCGCCACCAGAGCCGGCGACGCAGACAGCTTCAGCCTGGTCTCCTGGACCAATTTCCCGCAGTCGGGCTGCGAGGTGAAGGAGCTCGACACCGAGATCATGGTGATGCGCAGCGAGGCCGCGCCGGACACCGGCGGCGTTGGTTACAACCGCGGCGGCGCCGGCCACCTGATCGACGTTCACTGGATCCACGGCGGCCAGCATCACTGCTACACCACGCAGCTGAAGGTAGGTCCCCAGGGAGCCTACGGCGGGCGGCCGGGTCCGTCCGGCGGCGCATGGCTGTTCGATCCGGACACCACCGGCTACCCGCGGGCCGGTTGGCTGCCGCCGGGCCTCGACGGAAGCCTCTACGCGAACGGCGTCCCCATGTCCGGCACGCTCAACCCCAACACCAATGAGCTCGACCCCACGGGCGAGTACGTCTTCATGCGCGAAGAGGTCACCTGCAGCCATGGGACCATAGCCCGCCACATCACCAACGGCGGCGGCGGCTGGGGCGTGGCCTTCCAGCGCGAGCCTGAGCGCGTCCTGCGGGATGTGCGCGACGGCTACGTGACGATCGCGGGCGCCAGGCGCGACTATGGCGTGGTGGTGCTGGGGGACCCGGACCACGACCCGGAGCGCCTGGCCATCGACGCGGCCGCCACGGAGACGCTTCGCGCCAAACCGGACGTTGGTCGCTCCACACAGACACGCGCATGAGGGGGATTGAATGGGCCTGGACCCGAGTATCCGCAGCCGGCTGACGCTCCCGGCCGTCTGCGCGCCGATGACCGCCGTATCCGGCCCGGAGCTAGTGGCGGAGGCCTGCAAGGCCGGCATCATCGGCGCCCTGCCGCCGCAGAACGCAAGCCGGACCGAGGAATTCGAGGGCTGGATGGTTCAGATCTCGGAGGATCTGAAGCGCTATGCCAACGAGCATCCGGAGGCCCGCATCGGGCCGCTGGCGATCAATCTCTCCAGCCGCAAGGCTCCTGCCGAGCAGATCAAGGACATGAAGATCTGCGCCGAGCACGGGGTGAAGATCTTCATCACCGCAATGGGCGATCCGACCGAGGTTGCCAAGCGGGTCCACGACTACGGCGGCGTCATCTGGCACGACGTCACCAGCCTGAAGCACGCCGAAAAGGCCATGGCGGCGGGCGTCGACGGGATGACCTGCATCGGCGCGGGCGGCGGCGGGCATTCCGGCGCAATGAGCCACCTGGTGCTCGTGCCGAAAGTGCGGGCGATGTTCTCCGGCACGGTGATCCTCGCCGGGGCGGTCAGCACCGGGGCGGTGATCCGCGCGGCGGAGATCCTGGGCGCCGACCTGGCTTACTTGGGCACTCGGATGATCGCCACGAAAGAGGCTCGCTGCGATGAGCGCTATAAGCAGATCCTGGCGGCAGACACCTCCAGGGACCTCATCTTCACGCCCAAGGTGTCCGGTGTCCCGGCGAACTGGCTGCGCTCGTCGCTGAAGCTGCACGGCCTCGACCCCGACACCATGACGCCCTCAAAGGGCGTCGGCGACTACAGCCACCTGCCGCAGGGGATCACGCCCTGGCGCGACATCTGGAGCGGCGGTCAGGGGCTGGACCTGATCGACGACGTCCCCACCGTGGCCGAGTTGGTGCGGCGCCTGCGCAAGGAATACATCGCCGCCTGCGCAATCCCCGACATGGCCGAAGCGGCGCGGGTCGTCGACCAGCGGCGAGCGCCGGCTGCGGGCTGAGGCGACAACGATCAAGCGGGAGACGACGACATGGCGACAGAGATGAGCGCGGACGCGCTGCTGGGAGGCTCCCAGGCGCCGCTGCATTCGGCGACGGTCGGCGACGTGCGCATCCTGGTGCTCAATCGTCCGGAGGTGCGCAACGCCTTGTCGTTGGAGGTGCGCCAGGCATTCGCCCGCTCGACCCAGGAGGCGGAAGCCGACCCGGACATAAAGGCGCTCATCATCACTGGCGCGCACGGGGTCTTCAGCGCTGGCGTGGACCTGAAGGAACGCGCCGCCGGGCCGCCCCAGCCAATGTTCCGGCCGCATCCGGCGGAGGCGGCGCGCGCGGTGACCAAGCCCTTTATCGCCGCCATCGACGGGCCCTGCGTGACCGGCGCGCTCGAGCTGGCGCTCTCCTGCAGCTTCCTTATCGCCTCTGACCGCGCCCGCTTCGCGGACACCCACGCCAAGGTCGGCCTGTTTCCCGGCTGGGGGCAGAGCGCTCTGCTGGCGAGCGCCATCGGCGTGCGCCGGGCCCGCCAGCTGTCGCTGACGGGCGCGTTCATCGACGCGGAGATGGCTTTCGCGTGGGGATTGGTGAACGAGATCACCACGCCGGAGAACCTCCTGCCGCGGGCGCTGGAGATTTGCGCCCAGGCCTCCGCGGCGAACGAGCGCTCCGTCCGGATGCAGCTCGAACTCTACGCCCAGCACGACGGCGTTCCGTTCGAGGCGGCGCTTGCGGCTGAATACGCCGCCGCCGACCGGTGGCGCGCGGGCCGGGAGGCGCAGACAGCGTGAGTTCCGGGCGGGTGTGGCTGGTCTGCCCGGCCAGCGCCGAGATCAGCGCCACCGGCTCCATCTCGGCCACCCGCTGATCCTACCCCTCCCGAGAGCGCGCGGATCTGGCGGCCCAAGCTAGACCACCGGTTGGGACACGGGGCGCCGTCACGAAGCGCGCGGTCAGGCGGCCGCTCAGCCGCTCCGCATCACACCCCGGTCTCGGCCGCCTGTGGGCGCGGCCGCCAGCGTGGGCGTTAAAATACAGCGGCCGGCGGCTGCACGCATATAGAGCCCGGTCAGGCCTCCAACAGCCCCGCGAGCGGCCCCCGGCCGCCGCGGAGCCCCCTCCCCTACATCAGCGCCGGGGCGGCGAGCACCAGAGCTTCGTCGGCTTCGACGCCGCCGCCCACCTGGCCGTAGATCATCGCCCGCTTCAGATAGAAGTGCGGCAGGTACTCGTAGGTCTGGCCGTAGCCGCCGTGCACCTGCATCGCCGCCTTGGCGTTGA
>JAQGIJ010000248.1 GCA_028291285.1 Phenylobacterium sp.
ATGAACGCCCCTGTGTTGACCCCCGGCGGCAAGATCGACGCCGCCAAATCCCTGAAGCCGGTGCGCATCGCCGTCCTCACCGTCTCCGACAGCCGCGACGCCTCGAGCGACACCTCCGGCGACCTCCTGGCGGGCCGCGTCACCGACGCCGGCCACGAGCTCGTCGGCCGCGCCATCGTCCGCGACGATGTCGACGCGATCCGCAAGCAGGTGCTGGCCTGGGTTGATCAGGGCGCGGAGGCGATCGTCTCCACCGGCGGCACCGGCATCACCGGCCGCGACGTGACGCCGGAGGCGATCCGGCCGCTGTTCGACAAGGAGATCGACGGCTTTTCGGTGATCTTCCACCTGGTGAGCTACCAGTCGGTGGGGCTCTCCACCCTGCAGTCGCGGGCGCTGGCGGGGATCGTCAAGGGGACCTTCGTCTTCTGCCTGCCGGGCTCCAACGGGGCGGTGAAGGACGGCTGGGACAAGGTCATCTCCGCCCAGCTCGACAGCCGCCACGGCCCCTGCAACATGGTCGAGCTGATGCCCCGGCTGCTGGAGCAGTGAGCTCCAGATCCGTGAAGGGGCTCACCCACATCGACGAGACCGGCCGCGCGCGGATGGTCGACGTCTCGGACAAGGCGTCCACGGTGCGCGAGGCGGTGGCCGGGGGCTTCGTGCGCATGGCGCCTGAGACGCTCGCCCTGGCGCTCTCCGGCGAAGGCAGGAAGGGCGACGTGCGCGCCGTGGCCGAGATCGCCGGCGTGATGGCGGCGAAGAAGACCTCGGACCTGATCCCGATGTGCCACCCGCTGTCGCTCTCCAAGGTCGAGGTGCGGGTTGAGCCGGCCGAGGGCGGCCTTTCAGTTATCGCCCGGGTGAAAACCACCGGCCCCACCGGCGTGGAGATGGAGGCGCTGACGGCGGTCTCGGTGGCCTGCCTGACCCTCTACGAAATGCTCAAGGCCGCCGAGAAGGGCATGGTCATCGAGGCGGTGCGCCTGCTGGAAAAGTCCGGCGGCAAGTCCGGCGACTGGCGGGCGCCCTCCACCGCGATCCTCGGATAAGCCCATGAAGCTCCTCCCCGTCGATGACGCCCGCGCTCGCATCCTGGCCGAGATCGCGCCGCGTCCGGCCGAGACCGTTGCGCTGAGCGCCGCGATCGGCCGCGTGCTGGCCGAGGACGTCGTCGCGGTGCGCGACCAGCCGCCCTTCCGGGGCTCGGCGATGGACGGATGGGCGGTGCGGGCGGCGGACACGCCGGGCGACCTCGCCATCGTCGGCGAGAGCGCGGCGGGACACGGCTACGAAGGCGCGGTGGCGGACGGCCAGGCGGTGCGGATCTTCACCGGGGCCGCCATGCCGGCGGCTTGCGATGCGGTGGTCATCCAGGAGGATGCGCAGCGGCAGGGCGACCGGGTCACGGTCCCAGAGGCGCCGGCGGGGGCGAACGTCCGGCAGGCAGGCGGCGACTTCACCGCCGGCGCTGTGCTGCTGACGCGCGGCCAGCGGATCGATCCGTGGCGGCTGTCTCTCGCGGCCTCGGCGGGGCGTGCGGAGGTGTCCGTCTCCGGCCGGCCGATCGTCGCGGTGCTCTCCACCGGCGAGGAGATCGTCGAGGCGCCCGCCGCGCCCGGCCCGTTCCAGATCTATGATTCCGGCAGCCCGGCGCTGACGGCGATGATCGAGGCCTGGGGCGGCGTCGTGCGGCGCGCGCGGCCGGTGCGCGACACCATGGAGGCGGTGATCGCAGCGCTACGCGAGGCGCAGGCCGACCTGGTGGTGACGGTGGGCGGCGCCTCGGTGGGCGACCACGACCTGGTGCGTGCGGCGGCCGGCGAGCTCGGCCTGTCGCTGCGGGTCGAAAGCGTTGCAGTGCGGCCTGGGAAGCCGACCTTCTTCGGCGTGCTGGGCGACGGGCGGCGGCTTCTGGGCCTGCCCGGCAATCCGGCCTCGGCCTTCGTCTGCGCCGAGCTGTTCCTGAAGCCGATCCTGGCGGCCTATCAGGGCGCGCCCGCCGAGCCTGAGATGATCTCGGCCCGGCTGGCGGCGCCGCTTGGCGCCAACGGGCCGCGCGAGCACTGGATGCGCGCCAAGCTCAGCTACGCAGACGGCGGCCTGGCCGTCAGGCCTTACCGCGATCAGGATTCTTCGCTGATCACCGTCTTCGCCGCGGCCGACGCCTTGCTGCGCAGGCCGGCGGGCGCGGCCGCCGCGGCGGCGGGCGAGGCGGTGGAGGTGCTGCCGCTGCCCCGCGCATAGCGCACGGCGACGATCTCGCCGATCACCGAGACGGCGACTTCCCAGGGCGCCTTGCCGCCGATGTCGAGGCCGATGGGGTCGTGCAGCCGGGCGATGGCGCCTTCGGCCATGCCCTCGGCGCGAATCCGGGACAGTCGCTCGGCGAGCCTGCGCCGGGCGCCCAGCAGGCCCACATAGCCCGCCGGCGACGGCAGGGCGGCGGTCAACGCCGCGTGGTCGATCTCGCTGTCGTGGGTGGCGATGGCCACCGCCGTCCAGGCGTCGACCTCCACCGCCGCCAGCGCCTCGGCCGGCTCGTGGCGCAGGTAGGCGACGCCGGTCAGCGGCGGCGGCGCCTGGGGGCCTTTCGGCCTCACCAGGGTCGTCTCGAACTCGGCCTGGGCGCCCAGCTGGGCGATCGCGAGCGCGGTGGGATCGCTGCCGACGACCACCAGCCTCGGCTTCGGCTCATAGCGTTTCTCCACCCGGGCCTCGGGCCAGGGCTCCAGCTCGGCGGCGCAGGCGCGCACGCGCCCGTCGCTGACAAAGGTCACCGGCCGCCGCTCGGCGTCGGCGGCGAGCAGCTCGGCGAGCGCCGCGTCGTCCGGCGCGACCCGCTCGACGAAGATCTCGATCCGCGCCCCGCACAGCAGGCGGATGTCGGGCCAGGGGCTGCCCTCGCCATAGACCAGGGTCCGCGGCTCGCCATCCTCGAGGCAGGCGAAGGCGTGGTCGGCGACGTCGGATTCCACGCAGCCGCCGGAGAAATAGCCGGCGGTGATCCCCTCGGCGAAGACCATCTGGGTCCCCGCCGGCCGCGGCCCGCCGCCGCCCACCGCGACCAGTGTCGCCAGCGCCAGCGGCTTGCCGGCCTCGCGCGCCTGGCGCAGCGCCGGGCGCACATCCTGCGCCATGCCGAACAGCGGCCACTCGGGGAGGGGCTCTCTCACCACCTGGTCTTAACGCTCCGGCAAGGTCCTAGATACGGCTTCTTAGGCATCGTCCCTCAAGATGGCGGCTCGTCAGGGATGCTCAAGCCTCAAGCCTGCCAATTCATGATATCGCCGCTTACCAAACTCGGCCTCGGGTCGGGCCAGTTCGGGCTGGACCAGCCCACCACCGCCCGCGGTCGCCCGCGGGATGCCGAGGCGCGTGAGATCCTCGCCATCGCCGCGCGCTCGGGCGTCCCCGTGTTCGAGGCCAGCCGCCATTCCGAGAGCGCCGAGCTGACGCTTGGCCAGGTGATGCCGCGCCCCAACCCCTTCCGCATCACGCTTACCACCGTGCGCCCCGACCGCGGGCCGGACTTCGCCGAGGCCGAGGTGCGCGCGCAGCTGCGCCGGCTGGGCGTGGAGTCCTGCGAAGCCATGCTGGCGCCCTCGGCGACGGACCTGCTCAGCCCCGCCGGGCCGAAGCTCTGGGACCGCCTGCGGGCGCTGAGGGACCAGGGCCTCTGCCGCAAGATCGGCGTCTCGGTCTACGCCTCGGACGATCCGGTGGGCCTCGCCCGCCGCTTCAAGCCGGACGTGGTGCAGGCGCCGGCCTCGCTGCTCGATCAGCGGCTCCTGCTCGACGGCACGCTGTCGACGCTGGCGGAGATGGGGATCGAGGTGCAGCTGCGCTCGATCTTCCTGAACGGCCTGCTGTTCCTGCCGCCCGACCGGGCGCCCAACCACCTGAAAGCCGCCGCCGGGCGGATCTCGCGGGCGCGGCGGCTGATCGCCGAGGGCCGCTCCGACCCGCTGCAGGCGGCGCTGGGCTTTGCGCTTTCGCGGCCGGAAGCCTCCAGCGTGCTGGTGGGCGTGGCCTCGGCCGCCGAGATGTCCGCGGTGATCGCCGCAGCCTCCAGCCCGCCGCCGGACCTCGACTGGGACGAGATGGCCCTGGACGACCCGACGGCGCTCGACCCGGCCGCCTGGGCCGCGGCGTAGGACGTTCCCGCCCTCCCCCTTATGGGGAGGGGGAAGTCGCCTACGCCCAAGCCCCGTACGGATCCACGAACGGCTTCCCCAGCGCCCCGGCCACCGCCGGGTGGGTCACCTGGCCCTTCAGCACGTTGAGCCCCTTGGCCAGGTGCTTGTTCTGCGCCAGCGCCTCCAGCCCCTGGTCGGCGAGCTGCAGGCCGAACGGCAGGGTCGCGTGCACCAGCGCCTCGGAAGAGGTGCGCGGCGCGGCGCCCGGCATGTTGGCGACGCAGTAGTGCACCACGCCGTCGACCACATAGGTGGGCTCGTGGTGGGTGGTCGGCCGGCTGGTCTCGAAGCAGCCGCCCTGGTCGATGGAGACGTCCACCAGGACCGAGCCGCGCTTCATCCGCGAGAGGTGCTCGCGGCGCACCAGCTTGGGCGCCGCGGCGCCGGCGGTCAGCACCGCGCCTACCACCACGTCGGCCTTGAGGCTCTCCTCCTCCACCGCGTCGAGCGTCGAATAGCGGGTGAGAATGCGGCCCTGGAACATG
>JAQGIJ010000291.1 GCA_028291285.1 Phenylobacterium sp.
CGAGGCGCCCGAGGACTGCGCGCGGCGCGAGGCCATGGAGGAGGCCGGCGTCCGGCTGCGCGGGCTGGAGCCGCTCGGCGCGGCCTATCCGTGCCCCGGTGTCTCCACCGAGCGCGTGCACCTGTTCCTCGGCCCCTACGCCGCCCGCGACCGGGTAGGGAAAGGTGGCGGCGTCGAAGGCGAGCAGGAGCACATCACCGTCATGGAGGTCCCGCTGAAGCAGCTCTGGGGATGGGTGGAGGAACGCCGGATCGAGGACATGAAGACCCTGGCGCTGGTCCAGGCGCTACGCATCCGCCGGCCCGACCTCTTCGGAGGCTGAGAACGGCATGAGCGACCCGAAAAGCTTCTACACCGGCTGGCTGCTGCATCCTGAGGACCGCGAGGCGCTGCTGCAGCGCTTGCCGCCGCGCTATCCGGAGGTGGTCGCCCACCACGTCACCCTGAAGTTCGGCGACCGCGACGCCACGCCGCCCACCGAGACGCAAGCCGAGGTCGTCGGCGAGGCCGACGACGGCCGCGGCGTCCAGGCGCTGGTGGTGCGCATCGCCGGCTCCACCGACCGGCCGGACGGCTCGACCTACCACATCACCTGGTCGCTGGCGCCGGGCCGCCAGGCCAAGGAGAGCAACCAGGTGATCGCGCGCCGCGGCTTCACGCGGCTGCCGCAGCCGATCCCCATCCGGCTGCAGCCCAGACCGTTCGGGGGCTGACGATCCACGGCTTGGCAGCAGTCCCGCTCGACGAGTGCTAACCTACTGATTTTTCGGGAACTTTCCTGCGAATCGTGCATAGTTGAACTACGCGCGGCGTCGCGTGGCGCCGCGCCTGGCTCAACAGTCGCGAGGTTGCTTGAATGACGCCGTCGCCTGAGTTCCGGAAACAGCTCGCGGGCTATGGCCTGACCACGGCCGAGATCCTCTACCGCCTGCCCGACCATCCGGCGATCCTGCAGAGCTACATCTGGCAGGACTACGACCTCTTCCCCGAGTTCCCGGTGCTGAAGAAGTTCCTCGACTTCTGGTCCCGCACCCTCGAGGGCCCGCTGTTCAAGGTGACGGTCGGCCACTGCAAGCTGATCAAGCCTGCCGAGCTGAAGGCGCTGAGCGGCGACTTCAAGCTGCACTGACGGAGGCGAAAGGCCGCCCCCTCTCGACAATCGCGCCCGCCCCAGGCGTGATGGCGGCCGTTTCGCCCCATGAGGTCGCCTTGGCGCCGACGCCCTTTCGCCGCCTGCTCGCGCTCGCCGCCGTCGCAGGGCTGATCGCGCTCGGCGGCTGCCAGGGCCACGCCCAGCGCCCCGCCTGTCCCGCCGGCAAGCTTTGCCTCGAGTACGGCAACGAGAGCGACCCGCTGACGCTGGATCCGCAGAAGGCCGAGCTCGTCGCCGAGTCCGTCGTGATCGGCGAGCTGATGATGGGGCTCACCACCGAAGGCCCCGACGCCGCGGTGCGGCCGGGCATGGCCGAGCGCTGGGAGACCAGCCCCGACGGCCTCACCTGGACCTTCCACCTGCGTCCGGCGCTGTGGTCCGACGGCGCGCCGGTCACCGCCGAGGATTTCGTCTTCGCCTACCGCCGGATCCTCAACCCCAACACCGCCTCGCCCTACGCCTACCTGCCCTATGTGCTGAAGAACGGCCAGGCGGTGAACGAGGGTAAGGCGGCGCCCGAGAGCATCGGCGCCCACGCGCTCGATCCCCACACTCTGCAGCTCACCCTGGAACACCCCGCGCCCTACCTGCCGCAACTCCTGAAGCACCAGAGCTTCTTCCCTGCGCCCAAGCACGTGGTGGAGCGCTGGGGCGACGACTGGGTGCGACCCGACCGCTATGTCTCCAACGGCGCCTACCGGCTGGTCTCCTGGCGGCTGGGGGACCACGTGCAGGTCGAGAAGAACCCCCGCTTCTTCGACGCCCAGCACGTCTGCATCGACCGGATCGACTTCTATCCGACGCCCGACTTCGTGGCGGCGGAGCGGCGGGTCCAGCGCGGCGAGCTCGACGTCAACGCCTACTTCCAGTCCAACCGGCTGCAGCACATCCGCCAGGCCATGCCGGGCTACGCCCGCCCCTACCTGTGGCTCGACACCACCTATCTGACCTTCAACACCCACGATCCGGGACCCTTGCGCGACCTGCGGGTGCGCCGCGCGCTCTCCGAGGCCATCGACCGCGACTTCATCACCGGCAAGCTGCTGCGCGCCGGCCAGCAGCCCGCCTACGCCTTCGTGCCGCCGGGCACGGCCGGCGCGCAGGCGGGCCCCGCCACCGTCTGGTCGCGCCTGACTTTCGAGCAGCGGCAGGCCCAGGCGCGCGCGCTGCTGGCCCAGGCGGGCTATGGGCCGAAGCGCCCGCTGAAGCTGGAATTGAAGTCCTCGAGCGCCACCGACAGCGCGCTGCTGGTCCAGGCGATCCAGGCCGACTGGCGCGCCGTGGGCGTCGCGGCCTCCATCGCCCAGAACGACACCCAGATCCTCTACGCGGCCTACCGCTCGCGCGACTTCAAGACCGGCCTGGCGAGCTGGGTCGCCGACTACGACGATCCGCTGACCTTCCTGGGCCTGTTCAAGTCCGACACCGGGCCGCAGAACTATGGCGACTACAGGAGCGCGGCCTACGACGGCCTGCTGGCCGCCGCCGACCGGGAACCGGACGCGCAGAAGCGCGCGGCCATTCTGGCGCACGCCGAACAGACCCTGCTGAATGACGAGGCGGTGGCGCCGGTCTATTTCGGCGTGAGCCGCAGCCTGGTGAACCCGGGGATCACCGGCTGGGTGGACAACATCGAGAACTGGCACCGCGCCCGCTGGCTGTGCATGAAGGGCGCACGAGCCGCGGGCTAGCGGCGAGGGGCCGCCTCAGCGGTATTCCCAGTGGCACTTCCTGGCGTTGTGCTTGGCGATCTGGTGGCCGGCGACTGCGCCGACGCCGGCGCCGATCAGGGTGCCGCCGGTCTTGCCGCCGCCGTGGCTCAGGGCATTGCCCAACAGGCCGCCGCCAACAGCGCCCACCACGGTGCCGGTGTTGGCCTGGTTGCGGACATGGCTGCTGGTGTTGCAGACCTGGACGCGGTGACGGGGCCGGGCGTCCGCCAGCGGCGCGGCCGCAAGCGTCAGGGTCGACGCGACGAGCGCCGAAGCGATGATGGTTTTTCGCAAAGAGGTCTCCTTGGTGGCTGCGGCACGCAAGCGGC
>JAQGIJ010000343.1 GCA_028291285.1 Phenylobacterium sp.
CCCCCGTGCGCCGGCTTAGCCTGAGATGCTTGTGACCACGCCTTTTCCGAGCCCAAATGCCTGGCCGGGGAGCGGGCATGAGCCACGATGTCTTCATCAGCTACTCGTCGCGGGACAAGCCGACGGCCGATGCCCTCTGCCACACGCTGGACGCAGCCGGGGTGCGATGCTGGATGGCGCCGCGCGACATCCAGCCCGGCGCGGGTGGGCGGGTTCCAGGAGGCGGCGGAGTCCGGTTCGCCTGCCGCTTCGTCCGCTCAGGCGCCTGGCCCATGAACAGCGGAGCCGGGCCGATGCGACGACACCGACGCATTCTGGCGCTTCTGCTGTGCTGGCCATGCCTGCTCGGCGCGGCGGCGCAGGTCCAAGCCGCGCCGCCGAGCGCAGGGCCCGAGCGCGAGGATTGCCGGATCTTCGTGGTGCTGGGGCGCGCCTTGCTCGGGTGGGGCCGCTCGGCGCCGGACCAGAGCCAGTTCCGCATCTTCTACCGACCCGAGGGCGCCGGCTATGTGCAGCAATGCCCATGGAAGCGTCTGGGCGTCACGCCGCCCGCCGCCACGGCTCCGGACCCGAAGGCGAGCCACGACTTCACGAGTCCGGTCTATGACCACGGCGGCGCCGAGGCGAGCGTGAGCTACGTCACCCGCCTCGAGGGCGAGCACCTGTTCCTCGCGCAGCGCACCTGCCGGCTGCGGAAGACCGCGCTGGGCTGGCGCCTGCTAGGCTGCACGGAAGACGCGATAACCTGACCCCGCCGCCCGATCGAGGCGGTCGCCTTAGCGGAACGGCGCCCAGCCACGGCGCCAGACCGAGCCCGCGGCGGCGCGCATGATCACCTCGTCGCGCAGGAACCGGCGCCAGTGGTAGCCGACGTAGTCCTCGTCGCTGACCTTCCGCTCCACCGCCGCGGCGTAGAGCGCCTTGCGGGCTTCGGTGAGGTCGGCCTGCGGGCGTGCGAGCATCCGCCCGATGTCCTCCAGCTCCATGGCGTCGAACTTGGCGCCGTTCCGGTCCGCCTCCTTCAGGTACTTCACCGAGCGGGCCACGCCCTTGATCAGATTGACCGCCGCCTTGTCCTGGGCGCGCTTGCCGGCGATCTGCAGTCGGGAAAGGACGTCCTCGTAGAGGTCTCCGTAGTCCTTGACTGGGGCTTCCTCGATCTCCCCCGCCGCCGGGCGCGGCAGGCCGAGCGCGTCGCTGAGCGCCTCCAGCCGCATCCGCCGGTGCAGGATGGTGAAGACGAAGGCGCTGCCGTCCGCGGCGCGGTCGAAGTCGGAGGTGACGGGCTGGAGCGCCGCGGCGCGCTGCGGCTTCTCCCCCATGCCGGGCAAGCCGAAGCCGCCCCAGGCGCCGCTGCCGTTGGCGGCCAGCCGGACGCAGGCGTTCACGCGGTAGTAGAGGATCCGCCGCTCATCGATGGCATGGCCGGAGAGGGCCGCGTATTCCCTCAGGCGGTCGGGCAGGTGGGTGAAGGTGTGCTGGGTGGTGCGCCAGGTGACCCAGGCGATGTCGTCCATCGGATCGCCAAGGTGCGCCAGCTCCCAGTCGACGACGCCGGTGACCTTGCCGTTCTCGTACATGAAGTTGCCCGGGCCGGTGTCGCCCTGGCAGAGCACCGGCCGACCGTCGTAGTCCGGCAGCTCGCGCTCGAGGAAGTCGAGCGAGATCCGGAGCATCGGCTCGAGCGGCTGGCCGCCCGCCGTCGCCTGGGCGCGCATCTCCTCGACCACCCGGCGCTGGTGTTCGCGGACGCTCAGGACCGGCTTGAAGCTCGGCAGATCGAGCTGGTTCGGGTCGAGCGAATGCCAGCCGGCGAGGATCCGGATGAAGTCCTGCGCCACGCTGAGCTGCTCTTCGGCCGTCGCCGGCGCATGCATCCAGGTCTTCCCCGCCAGGCGGTCCACGAGGATCAGCCGGCGCTCGCTGTCCACGCCCCAGACCTTCGGCGCCGGCACGCCTGCGGCGGTCAGGGCGCGCAGCACCTCGGCCTGGCGTCCCATCGACAGGAAGGCGTTGCCCATCCCGTCTCCCTCCCGGGCGATCTGCAGGAACAGCGGCAGACGCTCGCCGTCCCGCTCCACGTCGACGGTATGGCCCTCGCGTCCGCCGGCGGTGGCCTGGCGGCTGGCGACCACGCCGCCCCCGGTGACCTGCTCGATCCAGGCGCGCACGTCCGGGGTGATCTCAGCCATATGGTTCCTCCGTCGCGCCCCCCGGCGCGGATCACGCCGCCGCTCGCGGCCCTTTGGGCCGCCCGCCCGTCTTCTGCACGCGCCGGCGCCGCGAGGCCAGACCCCACGCGGCGCCCTGCGCGCGGTCCGTCACCTCACGTCATCCCCGCTGCGGCACGCCGTCGAAGGCGCTCACCACGCGCCGGCAGCGCTGGTCGACGAGGTCGCGGTATTCGCCGTGGGTGACGATGTAGAGGCGATTGGCGCGGATCGCCTCCAGCACCGCCTCCCCGACCACCGCCGGCTCCAGGGCCGAGCGCGAGGGCGAGACCGACGCCCCGCCGCCCGCGGGCTGGGCGGGGCGCGCGGCGCCGGTGATCGCCTGCGTCGTCTCGCCGAGCCGCGTGAGCACCCGGCCGGGACAGAGCACCGACACGCCCACCCCGTGCGGCTCCATCTCCGCGCGGAGCACCTCGCTCAGTCCGACAATGCCGAACATGGCGGTGGTGTAGGCGCCCAGCCGCGCGCTCGCCGTCAGCCCGGCCATCGAGGCGGTGTTGACGATATGGCCCTCGCCGCGCTCGCGCAGGCCCGCGGCGAAGGTGTGGACGCCGTTGAAGGTCCCATTGAGCTTGATCGCGGTGAGCAGGTCGAAGGTCGCCGGCGCCATGTCGGCGAGCGGCTGGAGGTCGGGTCCGATCCCGGCGTTGTTGACCAGGATGTCGAGCGGCCCGAGCCTCGCCTCGACGAAGCGCCTGGCCTCGGCCCAGCGGTCGCGGTCGGTCACGTCGAGAACGAAGGCCGCGGCGTTCGGCCCGAGGCGCTGCGCCTGGCGGATCAGCTCCGGCTCGTCGCGGTCGGCAATCACCACCCGGGCGCCCGCCGCCAGCAACGCCTCGGCCACCGCCAGTCCGATGCCGCCGGCCGCGCCGGTGATGAACGCCGTGCGCCCCTCGATCCGCTCCATGCGACTCCTCCCGTATTCGTTGTGTCCCGGGCCTCAGCCCGCGGCCGTCGGCGCAGACTCAAGCTGCATCAGGAGGAGGCGCACGCCGTCCGGATCGCGCGCCATCATGAACGCCCCGGCGCTGGCGCGCACGCGCGTCTCGGACTCGACCGCGCCGCCCGCCTCTACGATGCGCGCGGCCGCGCGATCCAGGTCCGGCACGCGCACGGCCAGATGTCTCAGCCCCAGCGGCGGCGTCCCCTCCGCCGGGCCGGCCGCAGGCGAGATCGCCAGCAGCTCGATACGCGCGGCGCCCTGCTGCATCGCCACCATCGAGAGCGCCGCGTCCTCCGGCGCCTGGAGCAGCCGCCTGAAGGCGTCCTCCGGCGTGCCGGCGTAGAGCCGCTCGAATCCCAGCGCGGCATAGAAGGCCTCCGACCGGGCGAGGTCGGCGACCCGGATCGTCACGTGCGAGAACAGGAGCTCATCGGGCGGAGACATCGATTCTCCGAATGTCACGATTGCAGGGCGGGGTGCTCGGCCTTCATCCGGGCGCGCAGCTCGAACTTCTTGATCTTGCCGGTGGGGGTGCGGGGGAAGTCCTCCACCAGCTCCAGCCGCTCGGGGATCTTCTGCCGCGCCAGGCCCAGCCCGGTGATGTGGGCGGCGACCGCGGCCAGCGGCTCGGCCGGCGGATCGCGGGCGATGACGAAGGCGCAGACCTTCTCGCCCAGCCGCTCGTCGGGCATGGCGACGACCGCGGCCTCGACCACCCAGCTCAGCTTGGCCAGCGCATCCTCCACCTCCTTGGCCGAGATGTTCTCGCCGCCGCGGATGATGATGTCCTTCTTGCGGTCGGTGATGGTCAGCGCGCCTTCGGCATCGAGCACGCCGATGTCGCCGGTGAGGAACCAGCCACCCTCGAGGAAGTGCTCGCCGTTGAGCTGCGGGTCGAAGTAGCCGACGAACTGCGGCGGCCCCAGCAGGGCCACCTCGCCCGGCTGGCCCACGGCCATCGCCACGCCCTGGTCGTCGACGATGCGCACCTGCGTCCCCGGAGTTGGGAAGCCGTCCGTGTAGGCCCGGATGCGGGCCGAGGCGTGCGGCCACTTGCCGGTGGCCAGCGGATGCTCGGTCGAGCCGTAGCAGCGGAAGCCGGTGATGCCCTGGCGGCTCCAGCCCTCGATGTCGGCCGGCATGATCGCCGTGCTGCCGAGCCGGTCCTCACGCAGGCAGGAGACGTCCAGCCCGAGCGTGCGAGCTGCATCGAGCATGCTGTAGAGGAACACCGGGGCGCCCGACATGCCGGCGATCTGGTAGCGGCTGATCAGCCGGGCGGCCACGTCCGGCGCCCAGCGCTCCATGCTGGCCACCAGGTCGCCGTTCAGCACCACCGCCATCAGCTGGATGATGTGGCCGATGTGGCCGGTCTGGGGGAACATCAGGGTGTTGCGCGGCCGGTCGGCAGCGGCGCCTTCGCGCGACATGAACGCCTGGATCGTCTGGTGGGTGTGCAGCACGCCCTTGGGATCGGAGGTCGTTCCGGAGGTGTAGATCAGCTGGCAGATCTCCCGCGGGTCGGCGTCCACCGGCTGGAAGGCGGGGTCGCCCATGGCCACGACGTCGCGCCACAGGAGGTCCCCCGGACGGCCCTGCTCGCCGATCACCACCGTCGTCTTCAGGTGCGGCAGGGGTCCCAGCCGGGGCAGCAGCTCGAGGTAGTCGGTGCGGCCCCAGGCCTGCGGCACGAACAGCGCCTTGGCGCGCGACTGGCCGAGGATGAAGGCCAGCTCCTTGGCGCCGTAGATCGGCACGACCGGCAGGACCACCGCGCCTGCGTAGATGATGGCCAGCGTCAGGGCCATGGTCTCGGCCCAGTTCGGCAGCTGCATGGCGACGACGTCGCCCCGCTCGACGCCCAGGCGCCGGAGCGCGCCGGCCAGCGCCAAAGCCTGGGCATGGAGCTCCTGGGCGGTGGTCTCGCTCAGGCCCGCTTCGGTCTCCAGGACGAGGCGCCCCGGGTTGGTCGGCAGCCCCTCCCGAATGGCCTGCGCCAGTCCGAGCGGCGACATCAGCCCCTCCGTCGCCCAGTGGTCCCGCAGCGCGGCCCGCGCCTCGGCCACGCCCGGTCGAAATCCCGACGGCTGGATGCTCATCCGAACCCTCCCCTGCTGCAGGGCTCTGCCTACCCTGTCGCCTTCTGTGCTGCCACAGCTTGAGGCGCGTGACGAGGGGTTGACGGCGAAAGCCGCGAGGACGGCCGAGGCGCGACGCTCGACGGGCTTGTCAGGGATCGCGCCTCCGTGCAGACCTTGGCCGGCATGAGGGACGGCCTGGACCAGCGCGCGCGGCTTGCGGCCTACGTCGATTTCCTGGTCAGCGATCACGCCTACCTGCGGCTGGCGTTCCGCAATGCGCACTGGATCTCGGACGAGCTGGTCCGCAGCAACCAGCCCTGGCCGCACCAGCTGTCGGCCTGGAAGGCCCGCGGGATCCGCACGGTGCTGAACCTGCGGGGATCCTCGGAGGGCGGCGCGCACCGGCTCGAACGCGAGGCCTGCGCGAGGTTCGGGCTGCAGATGGTCGAGTTCCGCGTGAGCTCGAAGGAGGCGCCGGCGCGCGAGCAGATCGCCGCGGCCCGGCGGCTGTTCGACGAGATGGCCTATCCGGTCTTGATGCACTGCAAATCGGGCGCGGACCGCACCGGCCTGATGAGCGTGCTCTACCTGCACTTCCGCCACGGGATCGCGATCCGCAACGCCACCGCCCAGCTCGGCCTGCGCTACCTGCACATGAAGAGCGGGCGCCCTGGCGTCCTCGACTATGTGTTCACGCGTTATCTCGCCGAAGCCGAGCCGCAAGGCGTCGCCTTCGCCGACTGGATCGCCGGGCCCGGCTATGATCCGGCGCAATTGCAGGCGGCGTACCGGGGCCAGATGCGGCGGAGCTGGCTAGCCGACGGCCTCCTGCGCCGGGAATAGAGGGCTTGCCTGGCCGCTCAGCAGCCGGCGAACGGCGGCGGCGGCCTGCGCCGTCGAGTCCACGGCCGGCCGCTCCGGGGCGGGCCGAACGGCCGCCGGCCGGGCCTCGCCGGTGAAGGAGACGATCCGTCCGCCTTCGATCAGGCTGGCGACGAACTGCGCGTGGCGGCCGCGCAGCGGCAGCATGAAGCCCTCGACCGGATGTCCGGTCGCCAGCGCTTCGGAGAGCATGGAGATGCTGTCGGCGGTCACCACCAGCCGGTCGGCGAGCGCAAGCACCGCCAGGTAGGGATTGTCGCCTTCCCCCGACCACATCCATGTGTCGCCGCGCGCGCTCGCCTTCGACTGCAGATCCTGCAGCACGGCCGGGGGCGTGCGGCGGGAGGGCACGATCAGCAGCGCGCCGCCGAGCTCGCCCTGCAGTCTCTCCAGGCCGTCCCAGAGCTGGCGGCCGTGGGCGAGGTCGAACTCCAACCGGGCGGTGGAGCCTCCCAGGATCACGCCGACATAGGGTCTGGGCAGGTGCGCCAGACGGGGCGCCCACGCCTGCGCCGCGGCGGCCAGCCGCTCGGGCCGGATGTCGTGCAGCGCCGTGTCGACCCTGAGCACGTTGGGCCCCGCCACCGTGTCGTGCGGCAGGGCCACGACGAGGTCGAAGCCCTGCGGGTCGGTCTGCGGGTCCTGTACGTGAACGAGCTTCAGCCCTCCCCCGGCCCGAGCCTTCAACGCCAGCGCGACGGCGGCCGCGCGGCGGCCGCAGCTCACCACCAAGTCCGGCCACGGCGGCTCTAGGACGTCCGAGCCCGGGTCCAGGCCGTGCAGCAGGAACGGGGTTCCGGCCGGGGCATGCCGCCACAGCGGCCTCAGCCGCAAGATCTTCTCCTCGACCCTGGGCGTGATCGCGCTCGCCAGGCCGCGCGCCTGGCTGCGCATGCCGGCCTCGCCCGTGGTGAGCGCCCAGGCGGTCAAGCTTTCGGGCCGGGACTGCGTCGTCACGCCGGCGCGCGCCTCACTTGGCGAGCGCCGAGACACGATGTCGGATTTCGCTGAAGAACGAGGCGTTGGCGGAAGTCACATAGTTCATCTGCAGCACGCGGCGCGGGCCGCGATAGGCGTGGTGGCCATGCCACGACCGCTCGGAGCGGCGGAACGCCAGCATCCGGCCGAAGGTCGGCTCGATCTCGACGGCGTAGTTCTCCAGGTCGCGGCCGTCGCGCAGCAGGCGCAGCCGCCCGCCGTCCGACTGCCAGCCCGAATTGAGATAGATCAGGATGCTGATGATCTTGGAGCGGGAATCCGTGTGGATCTTTCCGTCCCTGGCGGCGCAGGCGCCGCGCAGGGTGAAGACGGCGGGCTTGCCCTCGAGGTCGACCTCGAACTTCGCCGCCATCAGCTCGCGGAAGGGGGTCCCGCCGAGCTCGGAGATCAGGCCGCGGACGGCGGGTCCCATGTCCAGGTCGGAGACCGCGAAGGACCCTGACTTCGCGATGCAGGGATAGTCCGCGTCGATGGCCGCGGCGCTGTCGGCTCTCAGCGCGCAATCCACCAGCATGTGCTCGAACGGCGTGCGGCGCACCGGCGCCGCCGCGACCGCTAGAAAATCGACAAACGACATATCACCCGCCGCTTCCTAAGCCGACCGAGGCGCCGAGAGCCGGGCTTTCGCCCGTGTTTACCTACTCTCGACGCTGCGGTCTCGAAGCATGACGCCGCGCAAGCGCCTTCCCCTCAACACGGCCCGCGGGATGGTGGGGAGGTCATTTCACCGTGATCGTGGCGACCATGCGGGGGTGGATCGTGCAGAGGTATTTGTAGACGCCGGGCTTGGCGAACCTGAAGCGGAAGGTGTCGTTCTCGTCGAGCGCCTGCGAGCGGAAGGATCCGTCGGTGCTGGTGACCGTGTGCGGCTCGCCGTCGAGGTTCTTCCAGGTCACCGTCGCGCCGACCGGGACGGTTATCGCCATGGGGTGGAAGTCGAAGCTCTTGATGGTGACCGAGCTGTCGCCCGGGCCGGCGAGCGCCGTGCCGCCGGCGGCCGCTGCGAGGGTCGCGATGGCGGCCAGCGTGATCGCCGCCAGCGCGCGTCTGGAGGTCTCGAGTTGCAT
>JAQGIJ010000344.1 GCA_028291285.1 Phenylobacterium sp.
ACGGCTCGATCGCCCTCGACGCCAGCACCGGCGCCTGGACCTACACGCTGGACAACTCCACGGGCTCCGCGGCGGACAAGCTCGCCCAGGCCGAGACGGCCACCGAGACCTTCACCGCCACCGTCACCGATGACAACGGAGCCACGGCCACCCAGGTCGTGACCGTCACCGTCACGGGGACCAACGACGCGCCGATCCTGGCGGCCGACCCGACGGCGTCGCACGCGCTGACGGAGATAGCCGGCGCCACCGGCGGCTCGGGCGTGCAGGCGACGACAACCACGCTCGCCTTCACCGACGTGGACCTGAGCGACCATCACACCGCCTCGGCGAGCGCGCCCGTGGTGGTGTGGAGCAACGGGACGCCGCCGGCCGCGGCGGTCTCCGCCCTGACCGGCGCGCTCGTCCCTTCGGTGACCGAAGCGGGCGGCGCGGGTTCGGTCACCGCGAGCTTTTCGGCTCCGGACAACGCCTTCGACTTCCTGGCCAAGGGCGAGACTCTGACGGCGACCTATGACGTCACCGTCACCGACGACCATGGGGCCAGCTCGGTCCAGCCCGTGACGTTCTTGATCACCGGGACGAACGACGCGGTCGTCGTCGCGGGCGGCACGACGGCGAGCGGCGGGGTGACCGAACTGGCCGGCGCGCTCGGCAGCCCGGCGATCGGCCACGCGGCCGGGGTCGTGGCCTTCCACGATCCCGACCTCACGGATCGGCCCACCGCGACGGTGACGGCGCAATCCGCCAACGCCCATGGCTCCGGGGGTGCTGCGTTCAGCTTGACCTCGGCCCAGGTGAGCGCCTTCGAATCCGCCTTCCAGATCACGGCGGCGGCCTCCAACGCCGCTGACGGCGCGATCAACTGGACCTATGACCTGGCGGACGGAAAGCTCGACTTCCTGGGCGCGGGCGAGACGGTCACGGTGGTCTCCACGGTTCTGGTCGACGACCACCAGGGCTCCACCGTCAACCGAGACGTCATCGTGACGCTCACCGGCACGGATGATGCTCCCCTGATCCTGGCGGACATCGCCGGCGTCCAGAAGAACAGCTCCACCACCGTCGACGCGGCCCATGGGGTGCTGTCCAACGACCGCGACGTCGACACCCACGACAGCCTCCATGTGGCGAGCGTGAACGGCGTCGCCGGGAACGTCGGACACTCGGTGACGGGAACCTATGGCACGCTGACGCTGAACGCGGACGGCAGCTATCGCTACGTGGCGAACACCTCGCCGGGCGCCTTGCCGGCCAAGGGCGCCGCCCAGGACGTCTTCACCTACGGGTCGGACGACGGCCATGGCGGGACCACCACGGGCACGCTCACGGTCACGGTCTACAACAACGGATCCAGCTACCTGCAGGGCTCGGCCTCCGCGGCCAACGGCGGGCAGGTGGTGGATGCCGGCGTCGGCAGCCACACCTTGGTGGGCGGCAACGGGCCGGACGTGCTGATCGCCGGCTGGGGCTCGACGGTGATGACCGGCGGCAAGGGGCCGGACACCTTCGTCGTCACGCAGGCCGACTTCGGCGCGGCGACGATCACCGACTTCCACCCCGGGGAGGACATGCTGCAGTTCAACCACCACATCTTCGCCGGCTACGCCGATGTGATGCAGCACGCGACCCAGTCCGGGTCCGACGTGGTGATCGCGGTCGACCCCAACGACAAGGTGGTGCTGCAAGGCGTGACCCTCAGCAGCCTGCACAGCGGGGATTTCCTGTTCACCTGAGCCGCTTGCGGCGCGCTTCCTGCGGGGGCGCGCCGCCTGAGGCCCGCCGGCTTGGCGTCACAGTGACGCCGCTTGGGTCGACGAACGTCTCGGCGCCGGCGCCGGCCCGGCGCGCGGCCTACAACCGCTGGCGCTCGCCGAGGTCCAGGCAATCCCGACCGCGTCGACCTGCTGGTGAATTTCGGATGCGCGCCCAAGGCGCGCATCGAGCGTCTGATCCTCTGAACCTGTTCGTGTGGCTCGTGGACAATTCTACGTCTTCGCGCCCCTACGTCTTCGCGCCGTCCATGAAGCCGGCGAAGCGTTCGAAGAGGTAGAGGCTGTCGGTGGGGCCAGGCGAGGCTTCCGGGTGGTGCTGCACGGAGAACACCGGGCGGTCCTTCAGTGCGATGCCGGCGTTGCTGCCGTCGAACAGGGAGACATGGGTCTCCACCACCGGGGCCGGCAGGCTGTCGCGGTCGACGGTGAAGCCGTGGTTCATGGAGACGATCTCCACCTTGCCGGTGGTCAGGTCCTTCACCGGGTGGTTCGCGCCGTGGTGGCCCTGCTCCATCTTCACGGTCCTCGCGCCCAGCGCCAGCGACAGCATCTGGTGGCCCAGGCAGATACCGAACACCGGCGTGCCGCTCGCCACCAGCTTGCGGATCTCCGGCACGGCGTATTCGCCGGTGGCGGCCGGGTCACCCGGGCCGTTGGAGAGGAGGATGCCGTCGGGCTTGCGGGCCAGGATGTCCTCGGCCGAGGTGTTGGCGGGCACGACCGTCGCCCGCGCGCCGACGGAAGTCAGCGCCCGCAGGATGTTTCGCTTCACGCCGTAGTCCAGGACCACCACCTCGTACTTCGGCGGATCGCCGGGCTTTGCGTAGCCCTCGCCCCAGGCCCAGAGCCCCTCGTCGTAGACGAACGGTTGCAGGCAGGAGGCGTCCTTGGCCAGGTCGAGGCCCACCAGCCCGCTCCAGGCCCGCGCCTTCGCCGTCAGCGCCTCGAGGTCGAAGCGTCCTTCCCGGGAGTGCGCGATCACCGCGTGCGGCATGCCGTGCTCGCGGATCCGCCTCGTCAGCGCGCGGGTGTCGACGCCCGCCAGGCCGACCACGCCGCGGCGCGCCATCCAGGTCTCGAGGTCGCTGTCGGCGCGCCAGTTGGCGGCCCCGGTCGGCACGTCGCGGAAGATGGCGCCACGGGCCGCGGTCTCGGCCGCGCCGGACATCTGCTCGACGTCCTCGAGGTTGGTCCCGACATTGCCCACATGCGGAAAGGTGAACGCCACGATCTGGGCCATGTAGGACGGGTCGGTCAGGATCTCCTGGTAGCCGGTCATGGCGGTGTTGAAGCAGACCTCGCCCACCGCCTCGCCCACGGCGCCGACGCCGATCCCCTGCAGGATCGTTCCGTCGGCGAGGGCGAGCACGCCGGTGACGCCGGGCAACAGGTCACGGCTCATGGGTCGGCTCCTCACGGATGGATGGACGGTTCGCAAAAAGGCGGGCCAGGGAGACCCCGCCCGCCGCACAAACGGCCGCGTAGGTAATGACTGGATTTCGCCGGGTCAATGCGGTGCAGATTCAATCCGCCCCCGCGATCTGCTATCAGGCCGGCCCATGCGCATCACCACGGTCGGCTTGGACGCCGACGACACCCTCTGGCACAACGAGACCCTGTTCCGGCTGACGCAGGACCGGTTCCGCGCCCTGCTCGCGGACTGGGCGCCCATGGAGGTGCTGAACGCCCGCCTGACCGGGGTCGAGCGGCGCAACCTCGCCCTCTACGGCTACGGGGTGAAGGGCTTCACGCTGTCGATGATCGAGACCGCCCTCGAGCTCACCGACCACCAGGCGCCCGGGTGGATCGTCGCGGACCTGCTGGCGGCGGGCCGCGACATGCTGGCCCATCCGGTCGAGCCGCTCCCCGGCGTGGCGGCGGCGCTCGCCAGGCTCGCCGAACGCCACCGCCTGGTGCTGATCACCAAGGGCGACCTGCTGCACCAGGAGCAGAAGCTCGCCGCCTCGGGCCTCGGCGATCTGTTCGCCGCGGTGGAGATCGTCAGCGAGAAGGACGCCGCCACCTACGCCCGCGTCTTCGCCCGGCACGGCGCCGGGGCCGAGCAGGCGGTAATGTGCGGTAACTCCATGCGCTCGGACATCCTGCCGGCGCTGCAGGCGGGCGCCTACGCCGCCTTCGTGCCCTATCCGCTCACCTGGGAGCACGAGCTGGCCGACGCGCCGCAGGACCATCCGCGCTTCGCCGAGCTCGCCAGCATCGCCGAGCTGCCGGACTGGATCGCAAGCCTGGGCTGAGACGCATCTACCTTCCCGCGCAGCGGGTGAGGTCGTGGCGCATGTCACAAGCCGACCGGCCGATCCGTCCTAGGGGCGAAACGGATCGGGAGGCGCAACATGCTTCGAGCTATCGCCGCGTTGCTGGCTCTGGTCCTGGGCGCCGACGCCCTCGTCCAGCTGATCGCGCCCTTCTGGTGGTACGGGGTCGCGCCCGGCGTCATCGCCACCGGCCCGTTCAACGCCCACTTCGTCCGCGACGTCGGCGCGGCCTATCTGGTCACCGCCGCCGGCCTGGCGGGGTTCGCCTGGCGCCCCCGCGCGGCGCGTCCAGCCGTCCTGATGGCGGCGGCCTTCCTCACCCTGCACGCGGGAATCCACAC
>JAQGIJ010000353.1 GCA_028291285.1 Phenylobacterium sp.
TAGAGGATCCACTCGTCGCCCGGGCGCATCAGCGGCAGGGCTTGCTGCCAGCCCTTGATCACGCCGTGCAGTCCGAACGCCGCCGGCGCGCCCTTCTGGTAGGTGGAATCGAAGATCGTGCCGTCGACCAGCTTGCCTTCGTAGTTGACCTTCACCTCGTCCCCGAGCTGCGGGCGCAGGCCGTCGGTCGGACCCGAGCGGACCACCTGGACGAGCAGACCACCCGGCAGGGTGCGCACGCCGGGCTGCTTGGCGACCTTCTGCAGGAACGCCTGGGAGGGGGCGCTCTGGTCCGGCAGGGACTTGTGGCAGCCGGCGAGCGCCAGGGCTGCGGCGGCGACGATGATCAGTCTACGGAGCATGGGTCAGACCGCCCGGGGCGGAAAGCCCCGCTCGCGCAGGGCGTCCATCACCTCCTGGGTGTGCTGGGCGTCGCGCGTCTCGATCATCAGGTCGAATTCCGCGCCCTTGGCCGGCACGTCGAGCGCCAGGCGGTTGTGCGCCACCTCGATGATGTTGGCGCCCATCTGGCCGATCACGGCGGAGACATTGGCCAGCAGGCCGGGCCGATCGTCGCCGATGATCCGCAGGCTGACGATCCTCTGTTCGCGCACCAGCTCCCGGGTCAGGACCGAGGCCAGGAGCCGGGTGTCGATGTTGCCGCCGGTGACCACCAGGCCGCATTTCTTGCCGCGGAAGCGGTCGGGATAGGCCAGCAGGGCGGCCAGCGCGCCGGCGCCCGCGCCTTCGACCACGGTCTTCTCGACATTGCAGTAGAGGGCGATCGCGCGCTCGAAGAAGGGCTCCTCGATCAGCAGCACGTCGTCGATCAGCGGCCGGGCGATGGCGTAGGTGAGCTCGCCCACCTGCTTCACCGCGATGCCCTCGGCGATGGTCGCCCCGCCGCTCGAGACGCCGGCGTTGACCCCGCGCATCTTGGCGGTGAAGGAGGGGTACATGGCGGGCTCGAGGCCGACGATGCGGATGTCCGGCTTGACGTGCTTGGCGGCCGTCGCCATGCCGGCGATCAGCCCGCCGCCGCCGATCGGGATCGGCAGCACCTCGAGGTCCGGGCAGGCCTCCAGCATCTCCAGCGCCACCGTCCCCTGGCCGGCCATGACGTCGACGTCGTTGAACGGGTGGACGAACACCAGGTCACGCTCGTCGCACAGCTTCTTGGCGAACGCCGAGGCCTCGTCGTAGCCCTCGCCGTCGATCACCACCTCGGCGCCGTGGTTGCGGGTCTGCTGCACCTTCACGAATGGCGTGGCCTTGGGCATGACGATGGTCACCGGAATGCCGAGCCGGGCGGCGTGGTAGGCCAGCCCCTGGCTGTGGTTGCCGGCGGACGCCGCGATCACCCCGCGCTTCTTCTCCGCCTCGGTGAGCTGCAGCAGCTTGTTCAGCGCGCCGCGCTCCTTGTAGGCGGCGGTGAACTGCAGGTTCTCGAACTTCACCCAGACCTCGGCGCCGGTGATCTCCGACAGCGTCCTCGACGGGCGGCAGGGGGTGCGCTCGATGTGACCCTTCAACCGCTCCTGGGCGGCGAGGATGTCGTCGAAGGTCAAGGTCATGGGAAGGTGAAGGTCATGGGGAAGGAAAGCCGGGCTCGAGAAGGCCGGCAACCTAGTGGCGCAGGCGCTCGCCTGCAATGGAGCCCCGTGACGGCCCAGCGGGCGGCGGACGTGACGCCGCGCCGACTGGCGGCTAGAAGGCGGCCATGACCGAACCCAAACGCGGCTGGTTACAGCGGCTCACCCAGGGGCTGTCGCGCTCGTCCAAGCAGATGGGCGAGCAGATCACCGGCGTCTTCGTGGCCAAGGCGCCGCTCGACCAGGCCAAGCTCGACGAGCTCGAGGAGATGCTGATCGAGGCCGATCTCGGCCCGCACTCCGCCGCCCGCATCACCCAGCGCTTCGCCGCCGAAAAGTTCGGCAAAAACGTTGACGAGCAGGAGATCAAGGAGTCGCTCGCCCAGGCGATCGGCGAGGAGCTGGCCGCCCGCGAAGGCGACTTCGACCCGCTCGCCGGGCCGAAGCCCTACGTGGTCCTGTTCATCGGCGTGAACGGCTCGGGCAAGACGACGACGCTGGGCAAGGTCGCCGCCGACCTGACCGGGCGCGGCGCCAAGGTGCTGATCGCCGCCGGCGACACCTTCCGCGCCGCCGCCGTCGAGCAGCTGAAGATCTGGGCGGACCGGGCCAAGGCCGATTTCATGTCCCGCCCCACCGGCTCGGACGCCGCAGGCCTGGCCTATGACGCGGTCGCGAAGGGGCGGGCCGAAGCCTACGACGTGGTGCTGATCGACACCGCCGGACGGCTGCAGAACAAGCAGGGCCTGATGGACGAGCTCTTGAAGATCATCCGCGTGGTGAAGAAGCTCGATCCGGGCGCCCCGCACGAGACCCTGCTGGTGCTGGACGCGACGGTGGGGCGCAATGCGCTGGCCCAGGAGAACATCTTCGGCAACCAGATCGGCGTTTCCGGCATCGTCATGACCAAGCTCGACGGCACCGCCCGGGGCGGGGTGCTGGTGCCGGTCGCCCAGGCCTCGGATTCGCCGATCAAGCTGATCGGCGTGGGCGAGGGGATCGAGGACCTGCAGCCGTTCGACGCGCGGGCCTTCGCCCGCTCCCTGGTGGGCCTGGCGGAGCCGGTGCGATGAACGAGACGCGCCGGCGCTGGGTCACCTGGTTCGTCGACTATTTCGCCCTCGCCGCCTTCCTGATCGGCTACTTCGCCACCCACCGGAACCTGCAGCAGGCGACCTGGGCGCTGGTGGCGGGCTCGGCCGTCGCCCTGCTGGTGGGCTTCGCCGTGGAGCGGCGGCTGGCGGTGTTCCCGGCGATCGCCGGCGGGGCGGCGCTGGTCTTCGGCGGCCTCACCCTGGTGTTCCACGATGCTCGCTTCCTCAAGGTGAAGCCCACGGTGATGAACCTGGTGTTCGCCGCGGTGATGTTCGGCGGCCTGATGCTGAGGAAGCACCCGCTGAAGCTGCTGCTGGGCGAGGCCTTCGAGATGCCGGACGACGCCTGGCGCGGCCTGACCCTGCGCTACGGGATCTTCTTCGCCGCCCTGGCGGCGCTGAACGAGACGGTCTGGCGCACCCAGAGCGAGGCCGTCTGGGTGCTGTTCCGCTTCCCCGGGCTGATGGTGCTGACGGTGATCTTCAGCCTGACCCAGGCGCCCTTCCTGATGAAGTACCTGAAGGGCGACGAGCTTCCCCCGCCGCCGACGGAGTAGGCGCGCCGCGCCGCCTCCGGCGTCGCCAAGATCGTCTGTCGTCAAACGGACGCAGAGCGCCGCTAACCTCGCCGCAAGTCAGCCAGGGGACAGGCGGCACATGGCCAAGCACAAGTCGGCGAAGAGCGCCTCGGCGCTGGACCGGTCGCCGAGCCATCTGCTGCACCGGGCCGTGCAGCTGGCGCTCGACATCTACGCCGAGGAGCTCGGCGCCGGCGGCGTCACCCAGCGCCAGTTCGCGGTGCTGGCCGCAGCCGCCGAGCATGACGGCGCCACTCAGACCGACCTGGTGCGGATCACCGGCATCGACCGTTCCACCATGGCCGAGATGGCCGCCCGGCTGATCGGCAAGGGCCTGCTGGAGCGGCAGCGCTCGGCCTATGACGCCCGCGCCAACGCGGTCAGCCTGACGGAGGCCGGCCATGCGGTGCTGCAGGAGGCGCGGCCGAAGATGGCCGCCGCGGACGCCCGGCTCCTGAAGCTGATCTCCGGCGGCGGACGGCGGCAGACCTTCGTCGCCCTGTTGGGCGACCTGATCAATGGCGCGGAGCTCCAGGCGCTGAAGCGTCAGGCCAGGGCCGCCCGCGGCAAGGCGACCAAGTCCGAGCGCGTTGTCTCCATCGACGCCGCGCCGAAGACGAAGAAAATGAAGGCGAAGAAGGCGGCCTGAACTCTCAGCGCGCGCGGGTCTTGGGCCAGCTCATCTGCGCCCGGCGCAGGAAGGGCGAATTGATCCGCTCGTAGGAGACGTCCGGCAGGCGGCTGAGCATCAGCTTGAGCATCTCGGCGCCATCGGCGCGGGGCGGCGGTTGATCGGAGAGCTCGGCCCAGAGGGCCTT
>JAQGIJ010000376.1 GCA_028291285.1 Phenylobacterium sp.
TGCCCCGGCCGATGCCCAGCACCGCGCGCCCGCCGGAGGCGGCCTGCACCGAGGCGATGGCGCTGGCCGCGACCGCGGCGTGGCGGGTGACCGGATTGGTCACACCGATTCCCAGGCCGAGCCTTTCGGTCGAGGTCGCCGCGAGCGCCAGCGCCACGTAGGGGTCGCCGATCAGGGACTGGCTGTCGAAGAGCATGATCCCGCCCCAGCCGTCCGCCTCGAGGCGGGCGGCCTGGGCGGCGACGTCGCCCGCCGGCCCCACAGCGGTCTGCACCCAAAGCTCGGCCGTCACGCGCGCACCTGTCGGTTGCCTGCCCCGGCGCCAACAGCCGTACGCCGGATCTCCTGGCAAGTCCTCAGGCGCTCGCGAGCAAGGCCTCGAACGGCAGCAGCTCGCGGCGCCGCTCCTGAACGACGGCGCGCAGCCAGGTCCGCACCACCCGCATCCGCGCCGTGTCGTGGACGTCGCCGTGGGTGCTGAGCCAGAAGCGCCGCTCGAGCAGGATCTCGGTCTCGAGCACGCGCACGAGGCCCTGGGCCAGGAAGCACGGCAGCACGCCCAGCCCGCCGCCGGCCAGGATCATCTCGCGTTGCGCGCGGATCGAGGAGCTGGCGAGCGCCGGCGTCAGGCCGGGGAGCACCTCGTCCAGGTAGGAGAGCTCCGCGGCGTAGATCAGGTCCTTGACGTAGCCCACCACCTGGTGCGCCCGCAGATCCTCCACGCAGCCCGGCGGCCGGCGCTTTTCCAGGTAGGCCGGCGACCCATAGAGGGCGAGCTGGTAGGCGGTGAGCGGCTCGACCACCAGCCGGTGGGCCTGCGGCGCGCTGAGCGTGATGGCCATGTCCACTTCCCGCCGGCTGGGCGACAGGAAGCCGGAGGTGGCGGCGAGCTCGACCCGCAGGCCGGGCCGCTGGGCGGCCAACGCCGGGAGCGCCGGGGCGAGCACGGCGGTCCCAAACCCCTCCGAGGCGCTGATCCGCACGGTTCCGGCCACGACGTCCGGCCGCGCGACGCGGCCCGCCTGCTCGATCGCCGCTTCGGCCTCGACGCCCGCCGCGAGCAGCTGCGCGCCCGCCGCGGTGAGCTGGAGCCCCGAGCGGGAGCGGACGAGCAGGGTGGACTTGAGCGCCGTCTCAAGCCGCGCGACGCGGCGCCCGACGGTGGCGGTGTCGACGCCCAGCCTCTGCCCGGCCGCGGCGAGCGAGCGCGAGCGGGCGGCGGCGAGAAAGATCCGGAGGTCGTCCCAGTCGAACATTCAACAATCTTGCGTGTTGCGCTGTGCAAAAATGCAATACCGCGATAGGCCGGTTGGCGCTACTTGGCTTGCAGAGCAACGGAAGCGTCATGCGCGAAATCACCCATTTCATCGACGGCGCCGCGGTCGCGGGCGCCTCCGGCCGGTTTGGCGAGGTGTTCAACCCCAACACCGGCGAGGTTCAGGCGCGCGTCGCGCTGGCTACGCCCGCCGAGGTCGACGCCGCCGTGGCCTCCGCGGTCCGCGCCCAGCAGACCTGGGCCCTGGTCAACCCGCAGCGGCGGGCGCGGGTGATGTTCGAGTTCAAGCGGCTGGTGGAAGCGCGCATGGACGAGCTCGCCGAGCTGCTCTCCTCCGAGCACGGCAAGGTGATCGCCGACAGCAAGGGCGACATCCAACGCGGACTCGAAGCCGTCGAGTTCGCCTGCGGCATCCCGCACGCGCTGAAGGGCGAGTACACCGAGGGCGCCGGGCCGGGGATCGACGTCTATTCCATGCGCCAGCCGCTGGGCGTGGCCGCCGGGATCACCCCGTTCAACTTCCCCGGGATGATCCCGATGTGGATGTTCGGCGTGGCCATCGCCTGCGGCAACAGCTTCATCCTCAAGCCCTCGGAGAAGGACCCCTCGCTGCCGGTCCGCCTGGCCGAGCTGATGATGGAGGCCGGCGCGCCGATGGGCGTGCTGAACGTGGTGCATGGCGACAAGACCGCGGTCGACGCCATCCTCGACCACCCGGACATCAAGGCGGTGAGCTTCGTCGGCTCCTCCGACATCGCCCATTACGTCTATTCGCGTGGCACGGCGGCGGCGAAGCGGGTCCAGGCCATGGGCGGGGCGAAGAACCACGGGATCATCCTGCCCGACGCCGACCTGGAGCAGGCCACCAGGGACATCATCGGCGCGGCCTACGGCTCGGCCGGCGAGCGCTGCATGGCCCTGCCGGTGGTCGTCCCCGTCGGCCGCAAGACCGCCGAGGAGCTGCGCGAACGCGTGCTCGCAGAGATCGAGACCCTCAAGGTCGGGGTCTCCACCGACGCCGCCGCCCAGTACGGCCCGGTGGTCTCCGCGGCGCACCGCAAGCGGGTGGAGGACTACATCCAGCTGGGCGTCGACGAGGGCGCCGAGCTGGTCGTCGACGGCCGCGGCTTTGCGCTGCAGGGCTACGAGAACGGCTTCTTCATCGGCCCGACCCTGTTCGACCAGGTGAAGCCTACGATGAAGACCTACCAGGAGGAGATCTTCGGACCCGTCCTGCAGATCGTCCGCGCCGAGACCTTCGAGGAGGCCCTCGCCCTGCCGTCCGAGCACCAGTACGGGAACGGCGTGGCCATCTTCACCCGCAACGGCCGCGCCGCGCGCGAGTTCGCCGCCCGCGTCAACGTCGGCATGGTGGGGATCAATGTGCCGATCCCGGTGCCGGTGGCCTACCACACCTTCGGCGGCTGGAAGCGCTCGGCCTTCGGCGACGCCAACCAGCACGGCATGGA
>JAQGIJ010000408.1 GCA_028291285.1 Phenylobacterium sp.
GCGAGGAGATGCGCCACGCGGTTGTGATGGGCGCGGCCGTTCTGCTCCTGGCCGGGTGCCACAAGAAGGCGCCGCCTGCTCCGCCGCCGCCGACCGTCATCGTCTCCAAGCCGCTCGCCAAAAGCATTGTCGACTGGGACGACTTCGTCGGCCGCTTCGAGGCGGTGAACTCCATCGACGTGCGACCGCGGGTCACCGGTTACCTGCAATCGATCCATTTCACCGACGGGCAGCTCGTCGGGAAGGGCCAGTTGCTCTTCGTAATCGACCCGCGACCGTACAAGGCCGCGCTGGACCAGGCCCAGGGCCAGCTGGCTCACGCCGAAGCCACCCTCGCCAACGCCAGGGTCGAGCTGGCCCGCGCGGTCAAGCTGCTGGCCGCGCACGCCATCTCCGAACAGGAGTACCAGACCCGCCTGGCCGCCGAGCGGCAGGCAGCGGCCGATGAGATGACAGCCCGCGGCAATGTCGAAACCGCCGCCCTCAACCTGGGCTTCACGCGCATCACCTCGCCGGTGGCGGGCCGCGCTTCCGACCGCCGCTTCGCCGTGGGCAACCTGGTCACGCAGGACAGCACGGTGCTCACCAACGTGGTCGACCTGGACCCGATC
Source organism: Phenylobacterium sp. (assembly GCA_028291285.1). Next base: position 612 of record JAQGIJ010000408.1, read on the forward strand.
CGGTTCAGCTTCTATGGCGCGGAGTCGCTCTACCTGAAGTACGAGCGCCAATCCCAGGCCGGCGTCCGGCCCTCGTCCCGCCGTTTCCCCAACCCGGTCGACATCCGCCTGCAGGACCAGCCCGACTACGCCATCCGCGGGCGAATGGATTTCGTCGACAACGCCCTCGATTCCAACTCCGGCACGATCCGCGGGCGGGCGCTGGTGTCAAACCCCAGCCATCTGCTCACGCCCGGCATGTTCGGACACCTCAGGCTGCTGGGGTCCGGCGCCTACACCGCGCTTCTGCTGCCCGACGACGCCATCACCACCCAGCAGAGCGACCAGATCGTCTATGTGGTCGACCGCGGCGGGGTGGCCGAGCAACGCAAGATCCAGACCGGCCCCACGGTCGACGGCCTGCGCGTCGTCCGCGCGGGCCTGAGCGCCAACGACCTGGTCATCATCGAGGGCCTGCAGCGAGCGAGGCAGGGGCTGAAGGTGCGCACCCAGCCGGGGACCATCGTGCCGCCTGCGCCGGGGGCCTCGCCAACGCCGGCCGACCTGGCCCCGCCGCCGGCTGCCGGGACCTTCGCCGATGCGTCCCGCCCGGCGGGCCCGCCATGAAGCTCTCCCACTTCATGATCGACCACCCGGTTTTCGCGGTGGTCATCGCCATCCTGATCACCCTGCTGGGCGCCATCGCCTATCCGAACCTGCCGGCGGCGCAATATCCCGAAATCGTGCCGCCGACCGTCAATGTGACGCTCAACTATCCGGGCGCATCGGCAGAGACCATCGCCGCGACGGTCGCCGATCCGATCGAGGAGCAGATCAACGGCGTCGAGAACATGCTCTACATGTCCTCGCAGTCGACCGGCGACGGCAATCTCCAGATCACCGTCACCTTCGCCCTCGGCACCAACCTCGACACCGCCCAGGAGCTGGTCCAGAACCGGGTTCAGACCGCCACGCCGCGCCTGCCGCAGCAGGTGCAGCAGACCGGCATCATCGTGCGCAAGGCCAGCCCCGACATCCTGTTGGCCGTGCACATGTACTCGCCCGACGGCTCGCGCGACCAGCAGTACGTCGCCAACTACGTGACCCTGCACGTCGAGGACCCGCTGCTGCGCGTGAACGGCGTGGGCGACATCAGCACCCGGGCGGCGCGCGACTATTCGATCCGCATCTGGATCGATCCGGACAAGGCGGCCGCGCGTAACCTGACGGTCGACGACATCGTCAGCCAGCTGCGCAGCCACAACGTCCAGATCGCGCCCGGCAACATCGGCGCCCCGCCGTTCGGCCCGCGCCCCGGCGCCTTTCAGCTCCAGGTGGAGGCCAAGGGCCGGCTCGTGACGCCGGAAGAGTTCGGCGACATCGTGCTGAAGCGCGACGACCAGAACCGCATCACCCGAGTCTCCGACGTGGCGCGCGTGAGCATGGGCGCGGCCAACTACACGACCAACGCCTACCTCGGCATGCTGCGCGGCGGCAGGGCCGTCACCAATCCGGCCGCGGCGATCGGCGTGCTGCAGCTGCCCGGGACCAACGCCCTCGCCGCCGCCGACGGCGTCGTCCGCGAGATGGAGATCCTGAAGAAGAGCTTCCCGCCGGGGCTGGACTACAAGATCATCTACAACCCCACCCAGTACATCAAGGACTCGATCGCCGAGGTCCGCCGGACGTTGTTCGAGGCGCTGCTCCTGGTCGTCGTGGTGGTGATCGTCTTCCTGCAGAGTTGGCGGGCCGCGATCATCCCGATCCTGGCGATCCCGGTGTCGCTCGTGGGCGCCTTCGCGGTGATGCTGGTCGCGGGCTTCTCTCTGAACAACCTTTCCCTGTTCGGCCTCGTGCTGGCCATCGGCATCGTCGTCGACGACGCCATCGTGGTGGTCGAGAACGTCGAGCGTCACCTGGAACAGGGAATGAGCCCGCAGCAGGCGGCCCACGCCACCATGGACGAGGTGGGGGGCGCCCTGATCGGCATCGCCCTCGTGCTCTCGGCGGTGTTCATCCCGGCCGCCATGATCTCGGGCATCTCGGGCCAGTTCTACCGCCAGTTCGCCCTCACCATCGCGACGGCGACGATCATCTCCCTGACCGTCTCGCTCACCCTGTCGCCGGCCATGGCCGCCCTCCTGCTCAAGCCGAAGGACCAGAGCCGTCCGCCGAAGCCCTGGCAGAAGCCGTTCCGCGCCTTCGAACGAGGCTTCAACCACGGCTTCGACCGGCTGAGCCATGGCTATGGCCGCCTCACCGGCCGGCTCATCCGCCTGGTCCTGCCGATGGTCATCATCTACGCCGGACTGATCGGGCTGACGGCCTGGCGGATCGGCGCGACGCCGATCGGCTTCATCCCCACCCAGGACCAGGGCAATGTGATCATGGCGGCGAACCTGCCCAACGGTTCGACGCTCGCCCGCACCGATACGCTGATCCGCAACACCATTCCGGTCTCGCTCGCGACCAAGGGGCTGATCGCCTCGTCCGCCTACGCCGGCGTCGACGCCTCCAGCCAGACCACCAACGCCTCGGCCGGCCAGGCCTATCTGATCGAGGACTCCTTCGAGAACCGCACCAAGGCGCACCTCAGCCTCGACCAGATCATCGCCGACGCCCAGAAGCGGCTGTCGTTCAATCCGTCGGCCCAGATCCGCATCCTGCCGCCGCCGCCCGTGCGCGGCATCGGCACCCAGGGCGGGGTGAAGATGATCGTCGAGGACCAGAGCGGCTCGACCAACTACGCGCGGCTGGAGCAGGTTTCCCAGGCGGTCGCCGAGGAGGCCAACAAGGATCCCAACATCAGCGGCGCCTATGTCACCTTCAACACCAAAACGCCGCGCATCCACACCGACATCGACCGGGTGAAGGCCGAGTACTACGGCGTCAACGACACCGCCGTGTTCGACACCCTGCAGACCTATCTCGGCTCGACCTACATCAACGATTTCAACTATCTGAACCACACCTACGAGGTCTTCGCCCAGGCCGACGACCCCTACCGGCAGGACGTCTCCGCGATCCAGCAGCTGCAGACGCGCTCCAACTCCGGGGCGATGATGCCGCTGGGCGCGGTGGTGAACCTGACCCGCACCACCGGGGCCTATCGCGTGCTGCGCTATCAGCTCTTCCCGGCCGCCGAGGTCTTGGCGAACACGCCCCCCGGCCACTCCACCGGCCAGACCATCCAGGCCATGGAGAAGGTCGCCGCCCGCGTACTGCCCGGCGGCTATCACTACGAGTGGACCGAGCTCGCCTACCAGCAGCAGGCGGCGGGGAACACGGCGACCCTGGTCTTCGCGCTGGCGGTGGTGCTGATCTTCCTGCTGCTCGCCGCCCTCTACGAAAGCGTCACCCTGCCTTTGGCCGTGATCCTGATCGTGCCGATGTGCCTCCTGGCCGCCATCACCGGCGTGAACATCATGGGCGCCGACAACAACATCCTGACCCAGATCGGCTTCATCGTGCTGATCGGGCTGGCGGCCAAGAACGCCATCCTGATCGTCGAATTCGCCCGCCAGGGCGAGATCGAGCAGGGCCACGACCGGCGCCAGGCCGCCGTGGAGGCCGCGCGCACCCGCCTGCGCCCGATACTGATGACCTCGTTCGCCTTCATCCTGGGCGTCGTGCCGCTCGCCTTCGCCCACGGCGCGGGCGCGGAGCTGCGCCGCGCGCTGGGCGTCGCCGTCTTCTTCGGGATGATCGGCGTGACCCTGTTCGGGCTGATCTTCACGCCGGTCTTCTACATCCTGACGCGCGCGATCGCCGACCGCCTGCCCAAGCCGCCCAAGAAGGAGACGCCGGTTCCGACAACCGGCAGCGTTCCCCCGGGCGTGGAGACCTGAGCGTGTCGAAGCCGCAGGCCGAGCGCAGCCGCATCCTTCCCGCGTTCGGCGTCGCGGCGGCTCTGGGCGGCTGTGCGGTCGGGCCGAACTACATGGCGCCCCAGACGCCCGCGCCGACTGCGCCCGGCGGCGCAGGCTTCGCCTCCGACGCGCCCTCGACCGCCCAGCCGCCGCCGGCGGAGTGGTGGAGGCTCTACAATGTTCCGGCGCTGAACGGCCTCGTCCACGACGCCCTGGTCCACAACAACAACCTGCTGCAGGCGGCGGCCAACCTGGCCCAGGCCCGCGCCGCGCTTTCCCAGGCCCGCGCCGGCCGCTTCCCCTCGACGACCCTCGCGGCCGGCGCCCAGCACGGCGTCAGCAGCACCACCGTCCTGCTGGATAACTTCTTTCAGGGCTCGACGAGCGGCGGCTCGGTCCCGAGCCCGGAGAACTACTATTCGTACGGCCTCGACGTGTCTTACGAAGTCGACCTCTTCGGCCGCATCCGCCGCTCGATCCGCGCCGCCAAGGCCGACGTCGAGGCGCAGCAGGGCGCCGAGGACTTCGTGCGCGTGACCGTCGCGGCCGAGACCACGCGGGCTTACGTCAACGCCTGCGCCTACGCCCAGGAGCTGGCCCAGGCGCAAAGGTCGCTGCAGCTCGCCAATCAGGCGCTCGACGTCACGCTAAGCGAGCTCAAGGCCGGATCGGTGTCCGACTTCGATGTCGCCGGCCAGCGCGCGCTGGTCGAGCAGACCCGCGCCACCGTGCCTGGCTTCGAGGGCCAGCGCCGCACCGCCCTCTTCGAGCTCGCCGTGCTGACCGGCCGGCCGCCCGAGGAGATCTCCAAGGCCGCCGACGCCTGCGCCGCGCCCCCGAAGCTCGAGACGGTTCTTCCCGTCGGCGACGCCCAGGCCTTGTTCCGCCGCCGTCCCGACGTGCGCCAGTCCGAGCGCCAGCTCGCCGCCAACGTCGAACGCATCGGCGTCGCCACCGCCAACCTCTATCCGACCATCACGATCGGTGGCTCGGCCCAGGAATACACCACTCGCGCGAGCAACCTGACCTCGCCGACCAGCCTCAACTGGCTCGTCGGCCCGCTGCTCTCCTGGAATTTCCCGAATACCGCGGTCGCCCAGGCGCAGATCCGCCAGGCGCGCGCAGCGGCTTCGGCGTCGCTGGCGAACTTCCAGCAGACGGTGCTGCAGGCTCTGCAGGACACCGAAGAGGCGCTGACCGCCTACGGCGCGGAGCTTCGGCGCAACGCGGCGCTGAAAGCGGCTCTGCAGCAGGAACAGACGGCCTACCGGCTCGCCCAGGTCCGTTTCCAGAACGGCTCGGCGAGCTACCTCGACCTGCTCACGACCGAAACCGCGCTGGTCAACGCCCAGGCCTCGCTGGCGAGCTCCGACCAGCTGCTCGCGTCCGACCAGGTCACGGTGTTCAAGGCGCTGGGCGGCGGCTGGGAGCAGGCGCCCGGCGTGACTCCGCTGGGCGTCCCAGACGCCAAGGCCGCCGGTCGCGAAATCACGGTGCGCTGACGTCGGCGTGGTGCGGACGGCGGGAATCGAACCCGCACTCCCTTTCGGAAAACAGATTTTAAGTCTGCTGCGTCTACCGGTTTCGCCACGTCCGCATGGACCCGCTCGTGCCACAGCCCCGGCGGCGAGGCGAGCGCTTTGGCCGCTGGCGCCCCCGCCGTCTGACCGTATAGTCGGGACAAGCAAGAGTAGAGGGGAGCCGCCCATGTCCGTCGCCGAGCCGCAGGTCGCCGTCCGTCGCTTCCAGGGCGATGGCCTGCAGATCATCGCCGACGAGGCCGGCCCGCGGAACGGTGTCCCGGTGCTGCTGATGCACGGCGGCGGCCAGACCCGGCAGGCCTGGGGCGGCGCGCTCGCCGAGGGGGCTCGGCGCGGCTATCACATGCTCAGCGCCGACCTGCGCGGCCATGGCGACAGCGACTGGGACGACGCGGGCGACTACCGGGTGGAAGCCCACGCCCGCGACCTCGCCCGCATCGTCAACCAGCTCGACCAGCCGCCGGTGGTGGTCGGCGCCTCGCTGGGCGGGCTGACGGGACTCTACCACGCCGGTCACGGCGGGGATCTGCGGGCGCTCGTCCTGGTCGACATCGCCGTGAAGATCGAGCCGGCGGGCGCGGCCCGGATCGGCGAGTTCATGCGCGGCGCGCCCAACGGCTTCGCCAGCCTGGAGGAAGCGGCCGACGCGGTCGCCGCCTACCTGCCGCACCGCCCGCGGCCGAAGAACACCAGCGGCCTGATGCGGAACCTGCGGCTGCGCGAGGACGGCCGGCTGCACTGGCACTGGGATCCGCGGATGATGACCAGCGACCGGGGTCCCGCGCCGGATTTCGACCTCATGCGCGCGGCCGCCCGGCAGCTCACCATCCCGGTGCTGCTGATCCGCGGCCAGTTGAGCGAGGTGCTCTCGCCCGATGGGGTGGAGGACTTCGTCTCGCTGGTCCCGCACGCCGAGTTCGTCGATATCGCCGGCGCCGACCACATGGTCGCGGGCGACCGCAACGACGCCTTCAATGCGGCGGTGTTCGACTTCCTGGCGCGGCATCGTTGAAGACGCCCTCTCCCGGCAGGGGAGAGGTCACCTCAAGCGAACAGCTCGCGCACCGCCGGCGTGGAGACCTTCATTGAGGGCGTGCGCGGCAACTCGTCGACGAAGCGGAAGGCGACCGGCGCGCAGTAGGCCATCAGCTTGGAGCGCACGAGCTCGGCGAGCTCGGCCTCGCTGGGCTTCTGAACGCCGTCCC
>JAQGIJ010000420.1 GCA_028291285.1 Phenylobacterium sp.
GCCAGCGGCGTGGGCGCGGCGCAGGTGGACTACAGCTACCGCGGAAGCACCCCGCTGACGCCGATCAACAACCAGGTCCTGGTTCCGGACGCCATCGAGCGGGACCTGAACCGGGCCGTCGGCCTGCTGAACGCGAGGCTCGAGTACAGGCGCGAAGATCTCGGCCTGACCGGCTCGGTCTGGGTCACCAACCTGACCAACGAGAAGTACGGCTACGAGGGCATCTCGGCGGGCTTCACCGGCGGCATCGGCCACGAGGTCGTGCAGGCGCCGCGGATGTGGGGCGTGACCGTCCGGAAGACCTTCGGCGGCGAATGACGCAGCCGGCGGCCGGGCGCGCGCAAGCGCGTCCGGCCGTAGCGCTTTGACCCTCTAGACTAGCCGTCGGTCCGCAACAGCACGGCGCCGCCGAGGCTGCCACCGCCGTTACCGACGACCGAGACCTTCGGCGCCTTCTTCACCTGCCGCTCGCCGGCCTGGCCGCGCAACTGCAGCACCGCCTCGTGCAGGTGTCCGAAGCCGTGCATGCGCCCCTCCGAGAGCTGGCCGCCGTTGGTGTTGAGCGGCAGCTCGCCGTCGAGCGCGATGCGCTTGCCGCCCTCGACGAAGGCCCCCGACTCCCCCTCCCCGCAGAGACCGAGCGCCTCCAGCCAGTTCAGCGTCAGCCAGGTGAAGCCGTCGTAGAGATGGGCGGTGTCGACGTCCTTCGGCTTCAGGTCGGTGCGCGACCACATCATCTTCGCTGCGTCGTGCATCGCCATGTGCGGGTAGTCGGTCCGGCAGAGCCAGGTGTCCATGCGGTCGTAGGCGCCGGCGCCCACGGCCTCGATCACCGCCGGCTTCTGCTTCAGGTCGCGGGCCGCATCGAGCCGGGAGACGATCACCGCCGTGGTCCCGTCGCAGGGCACGTCGCAGTCGAGCAGGGAGAACGGCGTCGTGATCATCCGCGCGGTCATATAGTCGTCGAGCGTGATCGGCTGGCGATAGATGGCCTTCGGATTCAACCCGGCATTGCGCCGCTGGGTGATCGGGATCGCCGACATCTGCTCACGGGTGATGCCGTAGCGGGTCATGTGGGTCGAGGCGTGGCAGGCGATCCAGATCGCGGCCGAGGGCGCCCGGTAGGGCAGCAGGAACTCCATCCAGCCGCTGGGGCTCCGCGAGCGGGCCGTGCCGCCGGCCTCGGCCGCGGCCGAGCCGTAGCTGGGGAGCCAGCGCTCGCCGAGCGCGCGCCAGCAGAGCACGTGGGTGGCGTAGCCGGCCGAGATCGCCGCCACGGCTTCCATGATCGGCGACAGTTGCGCGGCGTTGTCCCCGCTCGACCACCAGTTGAGCTTCAGCCCCAGGCTGGTGGCGATGTCGGGAATGCTGGCCGCGCCCGAGCCGGCGCCTGTCCCGCTGGGGGTCGCGGGCCAGCAACTCGCCCCGTCAATATCCTCGGGCCTGAGACCCGCGTCGGCGATGGCCTGCTCGCAGGCGCGCACCGCCAGCTCGAACGGGAAGACCTGCGGCTTGCGGTAGATCTCCGACTGCCCGAGGCCGGAGATGGCGGTGTTCTTCTCGGCGTAGATGGTCATGGTCGCCGCCTCATGCAGCTTCGAAGAGGGGCACGAAGATCTCGCCGTTCGGCTCGAAATAGACCTTCACCGGCAGGCCGACCCGGACGTCCTCGATGGGCGTGCGCGGCAGGTTGGTCATCAGCCGGATGTTGGCCTGCTCGTCCAACTCGACGATCGCCACGACGTAGGGCACCGGCACGCCGGCGATCCACGGCTGGTGGTTGACGGTGAAGCCCACGACCTTGCCGCGGCCCGAGACCGGCTGCGGCGCCACCTCGGCCGAGCGGCACTGGGGGCACCGCGCGGCATAGGGATGGATCCAGGTCGCGCACGCCCCGCAGCGCAGGATGTGCAGGCGCCCGTCCGCCCCGCCGCCCCAGAAGTACTGGTTCATTTCGGTGATGGCCGGCAGGATCCGCGCCGGCTCCTTGGTTGCGCTGTCCAAGCGCGCCTCCCTCGATGGTTGCTGTCGTTCAGCCCGCCTCAGGGCGGGTAGCCGTGCATCAGCACGTTGAGGAGATAGCCGGCCGTGCGGCTGACAGTCTCCACCGTCGCGTCGCTGAACTTGAGGTTCGGCGTGGCCGAAAGCCGCTCGATCATGGCCAGGAAGGCGCCCGCCGCGGAGCGCGGGTGCAGTTCGGCGGGAAGCGCACCGCGCGCCTTGCGGCTGGCGATCTGCCGGGTGAGGATCTCCAGCAGCACCTCCACCGAGGCGGCGCGCGCGCGGATGAAGCGCTCGTCGCCCTCGTCCGACACCAGGTTGCGCGCCCGCAGGACCGCCCGGTTCGCATGCCAGTGCTCGGCGTAGCCGCGGACGAACCGATAGCCGCGTTCGCGCCGGTCCGGCCCGTCCCAGTCGCCCTCGAGCAGGGCCACGAGCTCCGGGGTGGTCTGGCTCACCGTCCCGATCACCGCCAGCAGCGCCTCTGGCACGTCGTGGAAGTAGAGGTAGAAGGTCGAGGTCGAGATCTGCGCCTGCTTGGCGATGTCGGCCACGGAGAGCTCGAGCAGCGAGCGCGTGCTCAGCAGGGTCTCGGTCGCCTCCAGGATGCGCTGGCGGGTGCGCGCGCCCTTCGGCCCCATGGCCTGGCCGTGCAGATTGACCAGCGCCGGCGCGGTCCTGTCGAGGCCGGATGTGTTGACGGCGGCGACCTCCCCCGTCCGGCCGGCCGCCGCAAGGGCGTCGCGCCCGCGGCGGGGCGGCGTCAGGCCGACCGCCGGCTCTCCATCCTCGCCGAGCAGCAGGACGGCGAAGAAGGCGGCTACGCTCAGGAGCCGCGGGCGGGTCACCCCCTTGCCGGTGGCCATCAGCGGCAGGACGCCGATGCGCTCGACCAGCGCCAGGAGCGCGCCGGCCGTGGACGGCGGGTGCAGGTCCTGAGGCAGGCCGCCGGCCGCCTGGCGCGCGGCGATGCGCTCGGCGATGGCGCCGAGCAGCGGCGAGACGGCGGCGATCCGCAGTTGCGAGAAGCGCCCGTCGCCCTCGTCGGAGGCGAGGTTGCGCACCCGGAAGGCGGCGGCGTGCGTCTGCCAGTGCTCGACGTAGGCCGCCACGAACTCGTGTGCGCGGTCGAGCGCGCCTTCCCCCCGCCACGGCTCGCCGATCAGGGCCAGCATGTTCGGCGGGCTCTGGCTGAGCTCGCCGATCAGCGCCAGCACCGCCTCGGACACGTCGTTGAAGTAGACGTAGAAGGTCGCCGCGGAAGTGCCGGCGAGGCGGACGATCTGGGCGACGCGAAGCTCGCGCAGCGGCGTGGCGTTAAGCAGGGTCTCGGTGGCCTCGAGCAGCCGGCGGCGCGTCTGGATGCCCTTGGCCCCCATCGCCTGGCCCAGCTGGTTGCGTCGGCGCGAGCCGGCGCCCGGCTCCGGGATGACCTGCTCTGGTCGATTCACCACTCGCTCCGCAAAGCCCGCGCCGCGCCGTGCAGCGCCCCCTGCAAAGGGCTCTACCGGCGCAAGGCGGGCCTGGCCAACCGGCGGGATCGACGAGCCGGTCAGGCGGCTGGCTCGGAGAGCATCTTCTGCACGTCGATCTGGCCGGTGACCACGCCGCCCACGAAGCCGCCGTCGACCATCAGGGCGTGCCCGCTGACGAACCGCGCCATGTCGCTGTTGAGGAAGATCAGCGGGTCGGCCTGCTCCTCGGGCGTGGAATAGCGGCCCACCGGCTCGTTGAAGACCTCGAAGACCCGCATCGGCGCGATCTTCTGGAACTCGGCCATCATCGGCGTCTGGATCGGGCTGGGCAGGGTCGCGTTGAGGCGGATGCCCTTCTTGGCCAGCTCGGCCGCGCGCTTCTGGACGTAGACGACGATCGCCTCCTTCGAGAAGCTGTAGCCGTCGCCGACGATCTCGGGGTGCGCCTCCACCCACTTCACCGCGCTCGCATAGTCCGGCGTGTCGACGAGCTCGAGGATCGTCGGCACCCGCCCCAGGTATTGGTAGGCGGCGTTGGAGGCGATGGTGGCCACCGCCCCGCCCTTGCGCATGTGCGGGATCCAGGCCTCGGTCCAGTAGCGCATGCCGATGAAGTTGACCTTCATCACGTCCGTGGCCGGGAAGGTCTGCGGCAGGCCCGCGCAGTTGAACAGCGCGTCGATCTCCCCGCCGATGGCCGCCACCGTGGCGTCGATCGCCTGCGGGTCCTTCAGGTCCATCTGCCGGAAGGAGGCCATCTGCACCGGGCTCTGGCGCACGTCCACGCCGTGCACCTCGGCGCCCAGTTCCACCAGCCGGCGGGCGGTCGCCTCGCCGACGCCGGAGAAGCAGCCGACGATCACCACACGCTTGTTCTCGTAGCCCATAATGCTCATCGCGCCGCTCCTAGAAAATGCCGATACGCGCCGCCGCTCAGATCTGGCGGAAGCTGATGGTCTTCAGTTCGGTGAAGGCGTTCAGCCCCTCGACGCCCCACTCGCGGCCGAAGCCCGAGCGCTTGAAGCCGCCGAAGGGGGTGACCGGCGCCCCCGGCGCCGCGCCGCCGCCGTTGATCGATATGCCGCCGGTGCGCACGGCGCAGGCGATGTCGAAGGCCGCCGCCAGATTGGAGGACCAGACCGAGCCGGACAGGCCGAACTGCGAGTCGTTGGCCATCTCGATCGCCTGCTCGTCGGTGTCGAAGCCGATCACCGCGCCGACCGGGCCGAACACCTCCTCCTGCGCCAGCCGGCTCTTGTTGTCGACGTCGTCGAACAGGGTCGGCTCGTAGAAGAAGCCCTTGTCGAAGCCGGCCGGCCGGCGGCCGCCGGTCACCAGGGTCGCGCCGCCCTTGAGCCCCTCTGCCACGTAGAATTCCGTGCGCGCCCGCTGCGACTCGCGGATCAGCGGGCCGAAGTTGACGCTCGGGTCGGCGGGGTTGCCGATCTTCAGCGCCCGGTGCGCCGCGGCCAGCATCTCCACGTAAGCCTTGCGCACGCTGTTGTGCACCAGGTGGCGGGTGACGTTGGCGCAGCCCTGGCCCGAATGGGTGAGGTAGCCCATCCCGCCGGCCACCGCCGCCTGCAGGTCGGCGTCCCCGCGGACGATGTGCGCCGACTTGCCGCCGAGCTCGAAATGCAGCCGCTTCAGGCTGGGCGCGCCCTGCGCCATAATCGCCGAGCCCACCGCATCCGACCCGGTGAAGGTGATCAGGTCGACGCGCGGATCGGTGGTCATCATCTCGCCCACCTCCTTGCCGCCGGTGACGATGTTGATCACGCCCGGCGGGAAGCCGACCTCCGCCACCACCTCGGCGATGATCAGGGCCGAGAACGGGGTGTAGGGCGAGGGCTTCAGCACCACGGTGTTGCCGGTCACCAGCGCCGGGAACATCTTCACGACGTTCAGCAGGTAGGGGAAGTTGTAGGGCGTGATCGCCGCCACGACGCCCACCGGCTCGCGCCGGACGATGCCGCCGACGAAGCTCTTGCCGCCGGCCATGTTGGGCACGGTCGCAGGCGGCATCGGTATGTCGCGGGAGCGCGAGCCCTCCTCGATGGCGTTCATCGCCAGATGCATCGGGAAGTCGAACTGGATCGGGGCGATCGCCGCCACCGCGCCGGCCTCGTCGGTGATCAGCCGCATGATGTCGGCGCGCCGGGCCATCAGGCCGGCGTGCAGCTCACGCAGCTTGGCCGCGCGTTCGGCCGGCGACGTGCGCGGCCACGGCCCTTTGTCGAAAGCCTCGCGGGCGGCGGCGATGGCCGCGGCCACTTCCGCCTTGCCGCCTACGGGGGCGAAGCCGATCACCTCCTCGGTTGCCGGGTTGATCACCGCCTCGGGCTCACCCGAAGCCTTGATCCATTCGCCGGCGACGAACACGGAATTGGCGATCTTGAGGGGCAGGTTCATTCAGCAATCTCCCATCCGCCTGGGGCGGGTCTGGCGCGCCTGATCAGGCGCCTTCGTCTTCGATGAGGGTGAGCGCCCGTTCGGGACAGGCGCGGACGCCGCGGCGGGCGAGCGCCTCCAGCTCGGGCGGGACGAGCTTCTCCGAGAAGCCGATGTAGCCGTCGTCGTCGAGGGTGAAGACCGCCGGCGCGACCGCCGCGCACCGCGCATGGCCGCTGCACAGACCATTGTCCGCTTTGACTTTCATGTGCGCTCCAATCCTCGGGAGCCGGCCTGCGGCGCGGTCATCCCGGCGTCTCCTCCGCGTCCGCCGCCTGTTGGCGTGCAGTCTGCCGGCGAAACAGAAGCCGAGCAGGACGGGGTGTCAAGCCGCAAAACTGCCGGCGCATCAACTCTTGACACAGGCTCGCAGGTGGTCGCAGTTTCACATGCAGCATGCACGCGAGCGCCGGCGCAAGGGCCGAAAATGGGCCGTCGCAGGCGCGGGCGCGTTGGACCGAGAGGCGTTTGGTGCTAGAACCGACCGCTCGTCAATTCAACCTCGCCGACGGCGAGATCGACCGCACAGCGCCCTGTAGAGGCGCGAGGGAGGACACCCCGTGAAGACCGAAGACCTGATCATCATCAGCGTGGACGACCACATCGTCGAGCCGCCCGAGATGTTCGACCGGCACGTGCCGGCGTCGCTGAAGGACAAGGCCCCGAAGTACGTCATCCAGCCGAACGGCGACGGCTTCTGGTGCTTCGAGGACCGCAAGGTCGCCAACATCGGCCTGAACGCCGTGGTCGGCCGGCCGCGCAGCGAGTACGGCATGGAGCCGACCGCGATCTCGCAGATGCGCGAAGGCGCCTGGAACGTCCACAAGCGCGTCGAGGACATGAACGTCAACGGCCTCCTGGCCTCGATTAACTTCGGCACCTTCGTGGGCTTCGACGGCGGCTTCTTCGCCCAGTCGAAGGACATGAACCTCGCCCACACCATGGTGCAGGCCTACAACGATTGGCACGTCGACGAGTGGTGCGGCGCCTATCCTGGGCGCTTCATCCCGATGGGCATCCTGCCGGTCTGGGACGTCAACCTGGTGGTCGACGAGATCAAGCGGCTGGTGAAGAAGGGCTGCCATTCGGTGGCCTTCTCCGACAACCCGGCGCTGAAGGGCTGGCCGAGCATCCACTCCGCCTACTGGGAGCCGCTCTGGAAGGTCTGCGCCGACAACAACGTGGTGCTGAACTGCCACATCGGCACCGGCGCCTCGGCCGCCCACGCCTCTATGGAAAGCCCGATCGACGCCTGGATCACATCCATGCCGATCTCCATCGCCAACTCGGCCTCGGACTGGCTGCAGTTGGAAGCGCTGAAGCGCTACCCCAGCCTCAAGATCGCGCTGTCCGAAGGCGGCATCGGCTGGATCCCCTACTTCCTGGAGCGGGCCGACTTCACCTTCGAGCACCACCACGAGTGGACGCACACCGACTTCGGCGGCCGCAAGCCCTCGGACATCTTCCGTGAGCACTTCATCACCTGCTTCATCGACGACAAGTTCGGGGTGAAGAACCGCCACGACATCGGCGTCGACATCATCTGCTACGAGTGCGACT
>JAQGIJ010000440.1 GCA_028291285.1 Phenylobacterium sp.
CGCCCACGGCGCCGGTCACCGCCCAGCAGCGCGAGCCGCCGACGGGGGCGATGGGCGCGGGCGCAGCCGACGCGGCCGCCAGCAGGCCTGCGACGGCGGCCGTGAACTGTTCGGGCGTGAAGGGCGCCTCGAGGACGTCCGAGCGCTCCAGCCGCAGCAGGTTGCGCACCACGGGCGTCGGCAGCCGCTGGCCGATCAGCAGCACCGGCGCGGGCTCGTCGGTCAGGGCCAGCGCCTGCACGGCGGCGGCGAGCGCCGGCGCCTCCCAGGCGTCGGCGTCCACCAGCACCAGGTCGTAGGCTCCGCTCCGCGCGGCGGCCAGGCGTTCGATGGCGGCCATCTCGGTGGCCGCGCCCTTCAGCGGGTCGCCGGCCAGGTCGCCAAGCGCCGGGCCGACCAGCAGCACGCGCCGGCCGGTCAGCAGGGCAGGGCTCATGGGGATCGCCTTGTTGCTTGCACGCGCCACGGGCTTCACCGCTTCCCGTCGGGGGCGATCGGGCGATCGAGCGCCTCGCCGCGCAGCAGCAGGTCGGGCGTGCTGGGCTCCTCGCCCGGCAGGGTCTGGGTCGCCTGCGCCTTGGCGAAGTCGGACGGCTCCGCGAGCCTGGGCGTGACGATGATCACCAGCTCGGTCTCCGCCCTGCGCCACCGCGCCGACCGGAAGAGGGCGCTCAGCACCGGGATCTCGCCCAGCCCCGGCAGCTGTTTCAGGTCGTTCTGGTAGTCGCGCTGGTAGAGGCCGCCGATGGCCAGCGCCTCGCCGCTGCGCAGCTCCACCACCGTCTTGGTGTTGCGGGTGATCAGGCCCGGCACCGAGAAGCCCTGGATCTGTATCGAATTGGTCGTATCGAGCTTGCTGACCTCGGGCTCGACCTCGAGCCGGATGAGGCCGTTGTCCTCGACCTCGGGCTTGAAGTCGACCTTCACGCCGTACTTGCGGAACTCCAGCGTGATGGTGTTCTGGCCGTTGCTGCCGCCCTGCGGCACCGGGTAGGGGAACTCGCCGCCGGCCAGGAAGCTGGCCTTCTCGCCCGAGAGCGCCACCAGGTTCGGCCGCGCCAGGGTGCGCACCACGCCCTTGGATTCCAGCGCAGCGAGCTGCACGTCGATGCTCGTATGGCCAGCCCCGCCGGAGAGGTTGAGCAACCCCTTGGCGGTATCTGCGCCGAGCAGGCCCGTGTTGGTGGCGAACTGGAAGGAGTTGTTCTGCACGCTTCCGGTGACCCCGATGTCGTGCAGGATCGAGCGGCTGGCCTCCAGCACGCGGACCTCCAGGATCACCTGCTGCGAGGCGCGGACCGTCAGGTTGGAGGTGACGGAATTCGGCGCGTACTTCTCGGCCAGGGCCTTGGCGCGGTTGGCGACGCCGGTGGTGGAGACGTTGCCGGTGAGCAGCAGGCCTTCGCCGGTCGGGCGCACGCGGATCGCCTCGTTGGGGAAGACCGCGGCGAAGTCCTCCTCCAGCGCCCGCGAGTCGTAGCCCACGCGCACGTCGATGACCTCCGCGAGGCGCCCGCCGGGGCCGTAGACCAGGAGGTTGGTTTCGCCCAGGTCCTTGCCCTGGATGTAGAAGCTGTCGCCGCTGGTGGCGACGATGGCGGCGGTGTCCGGCTGGGCGATGACGATCTTGCTCGCCCGCCCGTCCAGGTGGAACGGCAGCGACTTGTCGCGCGGCACGAAGATGGTCCGGTGGCGGACGGGGACGCTGTGGAACACCTCGGCCGGCGCGGGCGCGGCGAGGGCCAGGCTCAGCGCGCCGGCGGCGGCGCCGGCGAGCAGGCGGGAAAGCACGGGAACGCGGGTCATGAAACTTATCCGTTCGACGCTGGGCTGCCGCTGTCAGCGGACGCGGCGGGCTTCGCAGCCGGCGGGGGCGGGGGCGCGGCGTGGCCGCCGCCATTGCCGCGGCGCTCCCCCTGGATGATCAGGATCGGCCCGCTGTAGCGGATGGAGAGGGTGCGCCCCGCGGCGCGGACCGGGGCTGCGGCCGGGCCGCCGCCGGCGAACTGGCTGGTGCGCACCGGCGCGGTGGAGGCCGCCTCGGCCGAGCCGGTGCGGCGCAGCGCCAGCGACAGCTTGCCGAGGTCGGCGGCGACCGCCAGCTTCTGGCTGTCCTCGACGCTGACCTCGAGGGTCGCGGTCGAAGGGGTGGCGGGCTTGTTCGACGCCAGGTCGGCGTTCAGGTCGATGGCCAGCACGCGGACGTCCTGCAGCACCACCTGGGAGACGAAGTTGTGCGCCGGCCCCATCGGGTTCATGTCGCGCAGCATCACCACGTCGACGCGGTCGCCCGGCAGGGCGTGGCCGCCGACGCCGGAGACGTCGCTCACCCTGATGGTGTAGGCGCGCAGGCCCTCGCCGATCTCGGCGGCGACCGAGGCCCGGGCGCCCGGGCCGGAGAGCTTGGCCGGCAGCACCGGCTCGCGCGCGGCGATCGGCGTCAGCACCACAGGGGCGCCGCCATGATCGGCGGACAGCACCGCTGCGACGGTGGTGAAGGCGCCTTCCGGGGCGGCCTCGGCCGGCACGCGGATCAGCCGCAGGTGATCGGCGTCGACCTTGTCGCCGAACTTCATCGGGCGGGAGGCGATGACCACGGGCACGCCTGCGCTCGCCTCGCCGGCGACGCCCGGAACCTTGGCGATGGCCTGGTTCGGCAGGACGGTCTTGGCGACCACGAGGGCCGCCAGGCCGAGCACCGCGGAGACCCCCAGGCTGACGATGGTGACGACGCGCATTGGCCAAACGCCCGGTTTTTTTCTATTGGTTTCGTAAGGTTAGCGAGCGGGACTTGCGATATCGCGAACAAACGCGGTGAACGGATCGCAAGCAATCTGAATAGCGCGGCTATCCCGCCGCTGGCGCGAGCGCTGCGCCGGGGGCTAGTCTCTGCGCCGATCATCGAGGACGGGGAGACGACCATGCAGATGCGCAGGCTGGGCAATTCGGGTCTGGAGGTCAGCGAGGTGGGCCTCGGCTGCAACAACTTCGGCATGCGCAACGACCAGGCGCAGACGCAAGCCGTCGTCGACGCCGCGATCAAGGCCGGGATCACCCTGTTCGACACCGCCGACATCTATGGCGGCACGCAGTCGGAGGTCTTCCTCGGCAAGGCGCTGGGCAAGCGTCGCCAGCAGGTGATCGTGGCCAGCAAGTTCGGCCTGCAGGTCGGCGACGACGAGACCAAGAAGGGCGCCTCGCGGCGCTGGATCCTGCGGGCGGTGGAGGACAGCCTGACCCGTCTGGGCACGGACTACATCGACCTCTACCAGCTGCACTTCCCCGATCCGGAGACGCCCATCGACGAGACCCTGCGCGCGCTCGACGAGCTCGTGACCCAGGGCAAGGTGCGCCACATCGGCAACTCCAACTTCAAAGGCTGGCAGATCGCCGACGCGGACTGGACCGCCCGCACCGACCACCGCACCCGCTTCGTCTCGGCGCAGAACCAGTTCTCGCTGATCGAGCAGGACGCCGCGAGCGAGGTGTTGCCGGCCTGCGAGCGCTTCGGCCTGGGCTTCCTGCCCTTCTTCCCGCTGGCCTCGGGCCTGCTCTCGGGCAAGTACCGCCGCGGCGAGCCGCCGCCGCAGGGCACGCGGCTGGCCGGCATGGGCCGCCGCGGCGCGGCCGCGCTGAGCGAGAAGAACTTCGACGCGCTGGAGAAGCTGGAGGCCTGGGCCAAGGACCGCGGCCACAGCCTGCTGGACCTCGCCTTCGCCTGGCTGCTCGGCTATCCGGCGGTCTCGTCCGTCATCGCCGGCGCCACCTCGCCGGAGCAGGTGCGCACCAACGCCGCCACCTCCGGCTGGGCGCTGACCGCGGACGAGGTCAAGGAGGTCGGCAAGCTCGCGGCAGGCTGAACGCTCAGGCGTGCAGCGCCGCCTCCGTGGCTTCGATCTCGTCCTTGATCCAGTCGTGGCCGTTGGTCACCAGCACGCCTTCGATCGCCTCCATATGGGCCGCGAGGCGAACGCGGATGTCTTCGGCGACGTCAGGCTGGGTGGCCACCCAGCGCGAGATCTGGTGGATGGCGAAGGCGCTGTGCAGCGCGAGACGCTCGAGCTGCTCGGGGGACAGTTTCATCGCTGAGCTCCTTGCGGTGGCGCAAGCCTAGCACGTCGTGCGCCGCCCTCCGACGCCCGACCTTTCAGTCTCCATACTCAAGCTTGGGATACCAGTCCGGACGGCGGCCGCCGGGCGTGAAGTCAAGCACCGTCCACAGCGGCGAGAGGTCCGGCGCGCCGCGGGGATCCTGGCCGGGGTCGGCGGTCCCGCCGGTCATCTCGCCGGACCAGAAGTGGCGGATCGTCCCGTTGTCGCGGGTGAAGACGTTGAGGGCGGGGATGTCCGAGCCGTCCGGGGCGATCGCGAAGTAGTCGCGCGAATAGGCGCCGCCCACGTCGCTGTAGAGCCTGAGGTTGTCCCAGCCACGCTCCCGCTTCCAGGCGACCAGGCGCTCGATCGGCGAGCGGGCGATCGCCACCAGCGAGACGTTCTGGCCGATGTCGGCGGCGTTGGCGTCCCAGGCGCCCAGCACATTGGTGCACATCGGGCACGGGCGCTCGCGCTGCGGCCCGAACATGTAGCTGTAGGCGACCAGGGTGGGCTTGTCGGCGAACAGGCCCGCGAGGTCGGTGCGCCCCTCCTCGCCGACGAACCGGTAGTCGCCGGTGACCTCGCCGCCCGGCGGCAGGGCGCGGCGCATCTCGGCGACCCGCTCGATATGGCGGCGCAGCTCGATCTCCTCGGCCAGCAGCGCCGTGCGCGCGGCGCGGTAGGCGGCGCTCTCGTGCGGAATGCGGACGGGATTGTTCCGGGCCAGCTCGGCGGCCGGCGTGAGGGTGGCGGCGTTGGCGTTCATCTGAAGCCTCCGGTCTTGGTTGGGCGATCCAAGGACGGCGCGCGGGGCGTCGATCCGACATCTGCGCCCCGGCCTGCCGCCGCGGCAAGGGTGGCGGCGGGCGCGGACGCGCGATAAAGCCCGGCAAGTCCATCGGTCGGGAGGAGAGCTCGCGTGTACGATCTTCTGAAGGGCCTGCGGGTGGTGGAGGGGTCGGCCTTCGTCGCCGGGCCGAGCTGCGGCCTCTACCTCGCCCAGCTGGGCGCCGAGGTGATCCGCTTCGACGCCATCGGCGGCGGCCCGGACTTCAACCGCTGGCCGCTGAACGCCTCGGGAAAGAGCCTCTATTGGGAGGGGCTGAACAAGTCGAAGAAGTCGATCGCCATCGACCTGTCGCGCCCCGAGGGCCGCGAGCTGGCCCAGCGGCTGGCCGCCGCGCCCGGCGAGAACGGCGGCCTTTTCGTCACCAACTTCCCGGTCTCGGGCTTCCTCTCCTATGACGCGCTGAAGGCGCTGCGCGAGGACCTGATCTGCGTGCGTGTCATGGGCTGGGCCGACGGCGGGCCGGCGGTCGACTACACCATCAACGCCGCGGTCGGCGTGCCGCTGATGACCGGCCCGGCCGACGACACCCGCCCGGTGAACCACGTGCTGCCGGCCTGGGACCTGCTCACCGGCGCCTACGCCGCCTTCACCCTGGTTTCGGCCCTGATGGCCCGGCGCGCCACCGGCCAAGGGCGCGAGATCCGCATTCCGCTCTCCGACATCGCCGCGTCCACTCTCGCCAACCTCGGCATGACCGCCGAGACGAAGCTGCTCGGCCATCAGCGCGGGCGGATGGGCAACGAGCTCTACGGCGCGTTCGGCCGCGACTTCGTCACCCGCGACGGCAAGCGCATCATGCTGGTGGCGATCACCGCCCGGCAATGGGCCGGCATCCTGGAGGTGCTGGGAATCGCCGAACCGGTGGCCGTCATCGAGGCCGAGCTCGGCGTCGCCTTCGGCAAGGACGAGGGGCTGCGCTTCGAGCACCGCGCGCGCCTGATGCCGCTGTTCGACGCCGCCTTCGCCGGCAAGGACCTGGCGGCGCTGACGCCCGCCTTCGAGAGCCTGGGCGTCTGCTGGGGGCCCTACCAGCCGCTGGAGGCGGCGCTGGCCGACCCGCGCCTGTTCGCCGGCAATCCGGTGTTCCAGGAGCTGACGCACCCGAGCGGCGAGCGCTATCCCGCGCCGGGCCCGGCCGCCACCATCCCGCAGGACCGCCGCGGCGACGTCCGCATCGCCCCGACGCTTGGTCAGCATACGGACGAGGTGCTGTCCGAGCTGCTGGGCCTGTCCTCCGGCGAGATCGCCAGGCTGCACGACCAGGGCCTGGTGGCCAGCGCGCGATAGGAGCCGATCCCATGCCCGAGACGATCAAGATCGAGGACGCGGCGCCCGGCGTCGTGGTCATCGCCTTCAACCGCCCGGAGGCGGCGAACGCCCTTTCGACCCGGATGGGGGAGGAGCTGCTTGCGGCCTGGGGCGCGCTGTCAGGCCGCGAGGACCTGCGCTGCGTGATCCTGCGCGGCGAGGGCAAGCACTTCCAGGCCGGCGCCGACCTGAAGGAGCGCAACGGCATGAGCGACGAGGCCTGGGCCGCCCAGCATCGCCTGTTCGAGGCGATGATCCGCGCCCAGCTCGCCTGTCCGGCGCCGGTGATCGCCGCGGTGCACGGGGCGGCGATGGGCGGGGGCGCGGAGATGACGCTGGCCGCCGACTTCGCCTACGCCGCCGAGGGCGCGCGCTTCGGCCTGCCGGAGGTGACGCTGGGGATCATGCCGGGCCTCGGCGGGACGCAGAACCTGCTCCGCGCGGTGGGCCCGCGCCGGGCGCTGGAGCTGCTGGTCACCGGCCGGCACTTCACCGCTCAGGAGGCGCTGGACTGGGGCGTGGTCAACGGGGTCGCCCCGCCCGAGGCGCTGATGGATACGGTGCTGGCGGTGGCCGGGAAGATCGCAGCCAACGCGCCGCTGTCGGTCAAGGCGCTGAAGGCCGTGGTCCGCCAGGGCGCCGACATGGAGCTGCCGGGGGCCATGGACTTCGAGGTCGAGCTCTACAACCAGCTGTTCCGCAGCGCCGACCGGCGCGAGGGCGTGGGCGCCTTCAACGACAAGCGCACGCCGGCCTTCCAGGGGCGCTGAGGCGCGACGGAACCGCCACCCCGGCCCGCGCGTATCCGCAGCCGAGCTGGAGGAAGATCATGCGGAAGATTGTGACGATCGTCGCTGCGGCGCTGGCGCTGAGCGCCGCGGCCGCCGGTGCGGCCGACGCCAAAGGCTGCCTGAAGGGCGCGGCGGTGGGCGGTGTGGCCGGCCACGTCATGGGCCATCACGGCGTCGCCGGCGCGGCCGTGGGGTGCGCCGTCGGCCACCACCAGGCGAACAAGAAGGCCAGGGCTCAGGCGCCCACTCAAGCGCAAGCCAAGCCTGCGCGCTGAGCTGGCGAAGTCCGGGCGGAAGCGGACGCCTCAGGCGGGCGCGTAAAGGTCCGGGAGCGGAGCATCCACCGTCATCGGCGCTTCGGCTCCCCCGGCGCCGCCACGCGGCCGCCGCGAGGTCACGAAGTGACCGAAGTCGGGAGGGAGGTTGCGTCCGTTCGGGGCGCGGCGCTTGCTGAAGGACCGGAGGCGCTCGAGGAGGGCTTCGAGAGTCTCGTCCGATCCCGCCAGGTCGGGTTTGAAACTGCGATCGGTCATGGGGCCGTCTTATACTCTCGCCTGTGGCATAACGCCACTCCTGGAGCGCAGCTTATTGTAAAGTTTTCTTAACAGGCTCGGCCGTAGGCGTGGTGAATCGCCGGGCCCGCGGGATACCAAGCACGCGCCGACGGGTTACCGCGCCACATGCACCAGGTCTCTGCCGCGAATGCCGCCCGTGCGGCCGAAGTGTCCGACGGGCTGCCCGTTCCGCGGCGCTACTGGTCGGTGGCGACCATCTGGCTGGCCATGGCGATGTCGGTGCTGGACGGCGCCATCGCCAATGTGGCGCTGCCCACCATCGCCCGCGAGCTGCACGCCAGCGCCGCCTCCTCGATCTGGATCGTCAACGCCTACCAGCTGGCGATCACCGTCGCGCTGCTGCCGCTGGCGGCGCTCGGCGACCGGCTGGGCTACCGCCGCGTCTACATGGCCGGTCTCGTCGTCTTCACGGCGGGCTCTCTAGGCTGCGCGCTCTCCCACACCCTGGCGGAGCTGACCGCCGCCCGGGTGCTGCAGGGCCTCGGCGCGGCGGGCGTGATGAGCATCAACAGCGCGCTGGTGCGCTTCACCTATCCGCACCGGCTGCTCGGGCGGGGGATCGGGCTGAACGCGGTGGTGATCTCGATCTCGGCCGCCATCGGGCCGACCGTCGCCTCGGCGATCCTGGCGCAGGCCTCCTGGGAGTGGCTGTTCGCCATCAACGTGCCGATCGGCGTGGTGACCATCGCCATCGCCGTGCGCGCGCTGCCCCGGACCCTCGGCTCGGGGCGGGGGTTCGACTGGATCTCGGCGCTGCTCAACGCGCTCGCCTTCGGGCTGCTGATCCTGGGGGCCGAGAGCCTGGCGCGCGAGGGGCTGATGGTGGGCCTCGTCAAGCTCGCCGGCGGGGCGCTCGCCGCGGCCCTGCTGGTCCGGCGCGAGCTCGGCCGGCCCGCGCCGCTGGTGCCCTTCGACCTGCTCAGGATCCCGATCTTCGGGCTTTCGATCGCGACCTCGATCGTCTCCTTCGCCGCCCAGATGCTGGCCTATGTGGCCCTGCCCTTCTACTTCCAGGAGGTGCTCGGCCGCTCCGCCGTGGCCACCGGCCTCTTGATGACCCCTTGGCCGCTGGCTGTGGCGGTGGCCGCCCCGGCGGCAGGACAGCTGGCCGACCGCCATCCGGCGGGCCTGCTGGGCGGCATCGGCCTGGGCGTGTTCGCGGCCGGCCTGGGGCTGCTCGCGACGATCCATCCCGGCGCCTCGAACCTGGAGATCGCCTGGCGGATGGCGGTCTGCGGCCTTGGCTTCGGCTTCTTCCAGGCCCCCAACAACCGGGCCATGGTCGCCGCCGCTCCGCTGCAGCGGAGCGGGGCCGCCGGCGGCATGCTGGCCACCGCCCGGTTGCTCGGCCAGACGGCCGGGGCGATGGCGACCGGAGTCTTCTTCCATTTGGCGGGGATGCGGGCGACGGTGCTGGCGCTGATCACCGCCTGCGTCGTGGCGGCGGCCGCAGCCCTGGTCAGCCTGCTGCGGCTGAGGCTTGCGCCGGGGCTGGACCCAGGCGCGGACGGCGAGGTCGGCCGGGCGGCCTAGCCCGGCCCTAGAAGATCCATTCCGATGCTGCACAAATGGCGGCGCTTGCAACGGGTTCCGGCCGCGCTTGCCCAGGGCGCAGCATCCTGCGCTTGAGCGCCGGGCGCGGGTGGGCTACCGCAATCTTCGGCTGCGCACGCGGAACGGGCGGGGAAGCGCCGCGGCGGATGGCCACAGGTCGGGTGCTGGCGCGGAGCGCTGCGGCGCAGGCAAGATCATTGCGCCGGGCGCGCGGTGGCGTGAGGATTTGGGGGAACGGCTCAGAGGCGCATGGATCTCAAGGCACTTCGCATCCTCGTCGTGGACGACAACCGGCATGCGGCTGAGATCGTCAAATCGATCCTGGGCAGCCTTGGCGCCCAGGATGTCCGCCAGGCGACGACCGCGCATCAGGCCTTCGAGACGCTGCAGCGGGAGATGTTCGACATGACCATCGTCGACCAGAATCTCGGCAAGGGCGACGAGGGCATCCACCTGGTGCGCCGCATCCGCAACGACCCGCAGAGCCCGAGCCCCTACATGCCGATCCTGATGCTGACGGGCTATACCGAGCATCGCCGGGTCACGGCGGCCCGCGACGCCGGGGTCAGCGAGTTCCTCTCCAAGCCGTTCACGGTGGCAGGCCTGCTGCGCCGCATCGACGCCCTGATCCAGAACCCGCGCCCGTTCGTCCGCTCCGGCGACTACTTCGGCCCCGACCGGCGCCGGCGGGCGGACCCGAAGTACACCGGGCCGGATCGGCGCAAGCCGCAGGCCTAGAGCGCGGCGCTGGAGGCGAGGGCGGCGCGGTCCTCGGCCAGCCAGCGCAGCTCGTTGTAGATCACCGCCACGATCACCCCGGCCACGACGCCCACCACCGTGGAGTAGAGCGGCCAGACGAGGGCGAGGGCGAAGACCCGCGGGAGGGGGAGGCTGACCAGTCCCAAGGCCAGGGAAGCGATGATCTCGAACACCAGGAAGGTCAGGGCGACGCCGAAGATGTTGAGGCGTAAGCCGCGGGTGAGCTCGGCGCTGCGGCCGAAGCACTCCAGCACCGGCCGGCGCTCCTCGATCAGCACCGCGGGCGCGACGCACCAGGCCAGCGCGGCGATGACGCCCGGCACGATCAGCAGGATCGTCAGCAGGCCGATGCCCAGACCCATGAGGATGTAGAGCCCCAGGAGCGGCCACAGGCGCTCGCGCCCCACCGACATGGCCTCGCCCGTGGAGACCGCCTCGGCGTTGAGGTCGGCCAGCACCAGCCGGATCAGCCCGCCCTGGAATGCGGCGTAGGGGATCAGCGCCAGCAGGCTCAGCAAGGGCCAGGCCGGATGGAAGGGCGGCGTCATCGCGAAGGGCCGCGCGCCATGCGGGCTCAGCGCGCCGACGATCACGCCGGGCAGGTAGAGCAGCAGCAGCGCCGGCTGCAGCAGGCTGCGCCAGAGGCGCCGCAGCACCTCGATGGTCCGCTGGATCACGCGGCCGATGTCGAGCTTGGCGGCGTCGACGGCCCCGAGGCTCATGGCGGCGGCCTCAGATCGCCTTGGCCCCGTCCCAGACCAGCGGCAGGTTGCGCAGGCTGAGCAGTCCGTCGGTGAAGTAGGCCGGCTTCGCGCCGGGCTCGATCCGCCATTCCGGGATGCGCCTGAGCCACTCCGCAAGACCGACCCGAAGCTCGCGTCGGGCCAGATGCGATCCCGCGCAGCGATGCACGCCGCCGCCGAAGGCCAGATGCGGGTTCACCGGGCGGTGGAAGTCGACCTTGTAGGGGTCAGGGAAGTCCTTCGGATCCCAGCAGGGCAGTTCGGCGAGCACCACCACGCGCTCGTCCTTCCGCATCTGGACTCCGTGGAACTCGTGGTCGCGGCTGAGCACGCGCGAGACGGCGATCCAGCTGTGCACGCGCAGCAGTTCCTCGACGGCCTCGCGGACCAGGCTGGGATCGGCCCTGAGCTCGGCCTGGGCCTCGGGGTGTTCGGCCAGGTAGCGCCAGATGTGGCCGAGCCCCCCGTTCACCGTGTCCAGGCCGGCGATATAGAGCAGGAAGCAGAAGTCGTAGATGATGTCGTCGGAGAGCGGCTTTCCGTCGATCTCGGACTTCGTCAGCTGGGTGATGATGTCCTCGCCGGGACGCCGGCGCTTCTCCTTGATCAGGTCCACCATGAAGCTGTGGATCTCGAGCCCGACCTGGCGCTTCTCCTCGTTCGTCCCGTCGTGGAAGAACTTCTCCTCCCACTGGAAGAACTGCTCCCTGTTCTCCAGCGGCATGCCCATCATCAGCATGAAGACGGTGCCGGGAAAGACGCGGGCGAAGGTGTGCATGAAGTCGGTGCGGCCCGACTTCGCGAAGGTGTCGATCTGCGCGTTGGCGATACGGTAGACGTCGCTCTCGATCCGATCGATCGCCTTGGGCGAGAAGATCGGCGCGATCACCGCGCGGAACTTCAGGTGCTCCGGCGGATCCACGCCCAGCGGCAGCAGCCGGCGCGGAAAGGCGGCGTCGTCGGAGGCGTAGCGGATCGAGTTGCAGAACGGATCGGGGTTCTGCAGCACCTCGCGGGCGTAGTCGGCGGTGGTCACCACCCAGGCCCCGCCGTCCATGACGCGGGGATCGCGCGGCGTGTAGAACAGCGGCGGCGCCGTCTTCGCCAGGCGGCGGAACACGGCGTAGGGATCGACGGCGAAATCCCGCTCGCCGCCTTCCACGAAGTCCAGGATCAGCTCGCGTGGCACGTGCGGCGGGACCTTGGCAAAGGCCGCAGAGACGTCGTTCATCGCGCTTCCTCCAGGGGAGGGGGCTCGCGTTCTTCGGCGGCCCTTGTTCGGCAGCCTCTCCCTGCAGTCATCTTATGGGCTGCGAACGACGATTCAACAGCTTCCGCGCCCCCGCGCAAAGCAGGATTGATCAGCGCCCCTCAGTGACTCCCGTGGTGTTTGCGGTCTGACGCCAGCTACGACCGGGTTTCGGCGATCCGTCGCCCGGCGTCTCGCAACGTCTCGGCGCTGGCCTGCAGGGCGCGCATCTCGTCGGCCGACCCGGCGGCCTCTAGGATTCGCATGACCCCGCTGCGCCCCACCACCGCGGGCAGGGACAGGGTGACGCCATAGGCCGGGTTGTAGCTGCCGATCGGGACCACCGCGCGTTCGTCGCGCAGCACCATCTGGGCGATGCGCGCCGAAGCCATGCCGATGCCGTACTGGCTCGCCCCTATGCCCTCGATGATGGTGATGTTGGCGTAGCGCACAGCCCCCTCGATCTCTCGGCGCAGCTGTTCGGGTGGAATGTCGAGGACTCCCACGGCCTGCATCAACGGCACGCCGCCGATCCGGGCCGACGACCACAGGAAGACCTCGCTGGTCCCGTGCTCGCCGACGACCTGCGCTTCCACCGAAGCCGGGCTCACGGCGAACCGATCGGCCAGGTGAACCCGAAACCGCAGCGAGTCCAAAAACGTGCCCGTGCTCAGCACGCGGTCATGGCCCGCCAGTTGGCGCGTCAGGTCCGCCAGGGGATCTGGAGGGTCGCTCACCACCAGAATGGCCGCGTCAGGCGCCGCGGCGACCACACGCGGAATGACCTCGCGGTAGATGGCGGCATTGGCGTCGAGCAGCTTCAGCCGGCCGGCCGGGTC
Source organism: Phenylobacterium sp. (assembly GCA_028291285.1). The sequence continues at coordinate 12,764 of JAQGIJ010000440.1, forward strand.
GCCGCGGTCGGTCGCCCCGCCGGTCTTCTCATTGACCCCGACGGTCACCATCACCAGCGCCGCGCCTGCGAGGTCGGCATAGTCGCCGTCGCGCACGTCGATCACGTCGGACAGCGGCGCGCCATAGCGCATGTCCGTCGCCACCGCCTTGGCGCGGCGTCTCGTGCGATCGACCAGGACGAGTTCTCGCGTGAAACCCCTCAGGATGACCGCCATAGCGCAGGCAGCTCCCACGGCCCCCAGGCCGACGATGCCGATCTTTGTCATGCGTGTTCTCCCGTGCGAACGATCGGCTAGGCGCAAAACCCGGCAGGTCGGCTTGGTCCCAGCGCGCCTGGCGCGACACCCTATGGACGGCGCTGGATGGCGCCGCCTCCGCCGCCGCCCAGCCAAACTGACGACGTGCGCGGACAGGCGGCTCTATGGCGGCTCACAATCCCGTAAGCCGGCGAGCCAAGCGGGATGGGTGGCCACTATCGCCGGTTTCCGCTAGGTAAGGTCATCGACGGGCCGCACGTGAGGCCGACCGATGCACCCGCGTTTGGATAAGGACAGGCAGCGCGTCCGGCTCCTGGTGATGGCGTTCAGCGTCGTCGCCCTGGGCGCCAGCACGCCGGTCGACCGGCGGGCCTCCACCCGCCTCTCCCCGAAGGCTCTCCAAGAGATCGCACAGGTCGAGGCGGAGATCGACCGCGTCGAGGCGCAGGCCATCGCCCAATTGGCGACGGCCCCGGACAACCAGCCGCAGCAGGTCGAAATGCTCGGCAAGGCGCTCATCTTCGACAAGCAGCTCTCGGTAAACCGAAACGAAGCCTGCGCCTTCTGCCACATGCCCGAGACGGGTTTCACCGGCCCGGTCGCCGAGCTCAATCGGACAACGGCTTCCTACCCCGGATCGGTGCGGACCCGGTTCAGCGACCGGAAACCTCAGAGCTATTCCTATGCCGCGTTGGCGCCGCCTCTGACCTACAATCCCGGACCGGGCGACTTGGTGGGCGGCAATTTCTGGGACATGCGCGCGACGGGCCGGCGGCTCGGCAACCCGGCGGCCGAGCAGGCGCAGGGACCGCCGACCAACCCGGTTGAAATGGGCCTGTCGGATGTGGCCTGCTTCGTCTACCGCGCGTCGCAGCGCCCGTATCGGGCCCTGTTCGAACGGGTCTGGGGCGCCCAGGCGTTCGACGTTCGTTGGCCGGAGAACGTCGAGCAGGTCTGCAACAAGCCAGGCCCCGCGACCGCCCAGGACCCACTGCCGGTTCATCTCAGCCCGAGGGACCGGGGCGTGGTCGGCGCCACCTTCGATCAGATGGGCCAGGCGATCGCCAACTTCGAGGTTTCAGCTCACGTGACCCCCTTCACTTCGAAGTATGACGCGGTCCTGGCCGGGAAGGCTCAGTTCTCGCCCGCCGAGAAGACGGGCGACGACCTCTTCCGCGGCAAGGCGCAATGCAATTCATGTCATCGCGACGGCGGCCCGGGCGAGGATCCCCTGTTCACCGACTTCACCGCCAGCAATATCGGATCACCTGCCAACCCGGCTCTGGCCTACTATGCCGAGGACAAGCCCGACGCCTACGGCTATGTCGCCAATCCAAAGGGAACGGCGTACGTCGATTACGGTGTGGGAGCCTTTCTCACGCAGCAGAATCTGCTCAGCCAGCCCTCACCGGTCGACGCTCAATGGGCCAAGCTGGCGCCGCAGAACCAGGCCAGAATTCAAGTGCCGACCCTGCGCAATGTCGACAAGCGGCCCTATCCTGGCTTCGTGAAGGCCTACGGCCACAACGGATACTTCAAAAGCCTGAAGTCGATCGTCCATTTCTACAACACGCGCGACACCCTTGCGCGCTGCAAGCCGAACGACCCTGGCGAAGGCGTGACGTGTTGGCCGGCCCCGGAATCCACCCTGAACATGAACACCAGCCACACGGGTCACCTGGGCCTGACCGTCGCCGAGGAAGACGCGCTCGTCAGCTTCTTGCAGACGCTGACGGATGGCTACAACACCGCCGGCGTCACGAACGCGCCGCCGGCCGCGACGCAGACCTCGGCCAAGCCCGGCCCCGACCACTCACCTCGCCGGTGAGGACGCCACCGCGGCTTCAGCCGCGACCCGTTCAGCTGTGGCCAACCGCCAAGGATTCGAACTCGCCGCTTTCCGCCAGCTTGTCCATGGCATAGGCGCGCATCGTCTCCAGGAGCCGGAAGCGGGGAGCCGGGCAGTCATCGTTGCGGACCACGAGCGACTGCGTGACCAGGCTCGCCACGCTTGGCAGGACATCCGAGGCGGCGACGTCGCCCTTCGCCGCGACGGCGCCGGCCTCCTCCATCGTGAAGTCGCCGACAAACACGGCAAGGCGGCGCATGACCAC
>JAQGIJ010000496.1 GCA_028291285.1 Phenylobacterium sp.
CGGCGATGCGCCAGGCGAGGACGCCCGCATCGAGGAGACGCGGCGTGCGAGCGCCCGCGGCGCCCAGGTGAAGGACCTCTTCGTCGGCGACTACGTGGAAAGCCACCTCGAGGCCATGCTGCGCGAGTTGGGCCCCGCGGTCGCATCCGGCCAGCTCAAATACCTGGAGGACATCCGCGAGGGGCTGGAGATCGTCCCCGCGGCTTTCGCCGAGATGCTGCGGGGCGGCAACTTCGGCAAGACCCTGGTCCGTATCGCCGACGACCCTACGCTGCCGGCCGCGTGAACGGGTCCAGGCTCCCGGCATGTTTCACGATCCCGGCCCGGCGTGGTTGGTCAAGGCGGAGCGCGCGGCGCGCACGCTAAAGGCGACCACCCGGGGCGCGCGCGGCGCGCGGCACTCGGTCTACGTGGTCCTGCTGCACGACGCACGGCGCGCCGATCCCTGGGGCCTCTATGTCGGCCAGACCTCACGCGATCCGGACCTGCGCCTTGACCAGCACAAGGCTGGCTACAAGGCGAGCGGCGCCGCACGACGGTTCGGCGTGCGTCTGCTGCCGGACCTGGTCGCGCATCTCAATCCGCTGCGCCAGTGGGAGGCGCTGGACCTCGAGGCCGCCCTGGCTGAGGTCTTCCGCGCCGCGGGCGTGCCTTGGGTGGCGGGCGGCCACTGAGGGGAGGGGCCGCCGGCGGCCTTGCGGGGCCGCCGGCTTCGTCGGCTGCTTAATCCCCGCCGCGCTGGTGCGCCCGGCCGTAGCTGTCGCGGTTGTGTTCGTAGCCATGGCCGTAGCGATAGCCGCCGTCGCGGCTCTCGCCCTGACGGCGCTCGTCTTGGCGCTGATCGTCGCTGCGCCGCCCGTCCTGGGCGTAGGACCTCTGGTCGCCATAGCTCTGGTGCTGATAGCCGCCGTGGTCGCGCCAGCCGTATCCCTGGGCCGAGGCGGCGCCGGCGACCAGGGTGGCGGCGGCGATCGCGGCGGTGAAGATGATCTTGTTCATCACGGGCTCCTTGTGAGCCTCGACCATCGTCCTCGCCGGCTAACCGGAACGAGGACCCCAGATTGATTCGGGTTAATCGCCGCGGGCCCTCGCCGCGCCTGGCGGACGGCCCCCCGAGCGTGATCTGCTGGGCCGGCCAGAAGCCTCAGGCGCGCCCAGTGTTTTGGTGATTCAAAACTTGGCGGAAATGGCGTCAACGCCGAGCATCAGGATCATGTCCGGCGGCCGCCAAATAACGAGGACATGTCATTTAATATAATTTTTCGGGAACGTCCGTAGAACTCAAAGCGTTACCATGCCCGAGAACGGGGCTCTCCGTCTGGAAATCTATCGATTTCTGGCATGGGCTCGGGGCAAACTACATGATCAAGCTATCTATATTGGCAGTCGCCTTGCTGGCGGCTGGCTCCAACGCGCTCGCCCAACCGCTTGGCGCTGGCGGTCAGATCCAGCAGATCCCTCCGGCGCCCGCGCCGCCGAAATCCATTCCCGACATGCGCATCGAGCGCGGCCAGGCCCCGGCCAGCCCGGGCGTGGCGGGCGCCCGGATCGTGGTCGCTTCGCTGCACGTCACCGGCGAAACCCGGTTCACCGAAGCTGAGCTGATCGCGGCGACGGGGTTCCGGCCGGGCAGCGAGCTGGACCTGGCCGACCTGCGGGCCATGGCCGCGCGGATCTCCGACTTCTACAACCGGCGCGGCTACTTCGTGGCGCAGGCCTATGTGCCGGCTCAGGACGTCCAGAACGGGGCCGTGACCCTTGCGGTCATCGAGGGCCAGTACGGCAAGGTCGCGCTGAGCAACCAGACCAACGTCTCGGACCGCCTGGCGCACAGCGTGCTCGCCGGGCTGGATCCGGGCGACCTGGTGGCCACGGCGCCGCTCGAGCGCCGGCTGCTGCTGCTCTCCGACCTTCCCGGCGTGGCGGTGAAGTCCACCCTGACGCCCGGCGAGGCGGTGGGAACCTCCGACCTGGTCGTCGAGCTAGACCCTGCCCGCCGGATCACCGGCAGCCTCGAGGCCGACAACGCCGGCAACCGCTATACCGGCGAGTACCGGGGCGGCGGAACGGTGAACTTCAACGAGCCCACCGGCCACGGGGACGTCGCCAGCCTGCGCGTCCTGACCGCCGGCTCCGGCCTCAACTATGTGCGCGGCGCCTACCAGGCGCGGATCCAGAACGCGACCGTGGGCGTCGCCTACGCTCACCTGGACTACCGGCTCGGACGGGAGTTCTCGTCCCTGCACGCGCGGGGCACGGCGGACATCGCCAGCGTCTATGCGAGCTATCCGCTGATCCGCTCGCGCGACGCCAACCTCTATGGCCTGGCGGGTTTCGACGCCAAGCGGTTCGACGACAAGACCGGCGCGACCTCCTCGGTCTCCGAGCGGACCGCCCGGGTGTTCAACCTCGGCTTGGCGGGCGATTACCGCGACCGGCTGTGGGGCGGCGCCTGGACGTCCTACTCGGTCGATTGGGGGATCGGCGACCTCAAGATCAGGACCCCGCTGGTGAGCGCGCTCGACGCGGCCACGGCCCGGACCAGCGGCGCCTACCACAAGGTGACCTTCGACGCCGCCCGCCTGCAGGAGCTGGGCGGACCGCTCGCCCTCTACGGCGAGGTGCGCGGGCAGTTCGCCTCGAAGAACCTCGACTCCTCGGAGAAGATGGAGCTGGGCGGCGCCTATGGCGTGCGCGCCTATCCCGAAGGCGAGGCCTACGGAGACCAGGGCTATATCGCCACCTTGGAGGCGCGGCTGAGGCTGGCGGAGCTCTCCGAACATACCGGCGGACAGCTGCAGGCCGTGGCCTTCGTCGACCAGGGCTCGGTCACCGCGAACAAGAACCCGTGGACGGCCGGCCCCAACCACCGGGACCTGAGCGCCGCCGGCGTCGGGCTGACCTGGGCCGACCCGCACGACCTCGTGGTCAAGGTCTCCTACGCCTTCAAGCTCAGCGACGAGCGCGCCATCTCGGCCCCCGACCGCTCCGGTCGGCTGTGGGTCCAGCTCTCGAAATTCTTCTGATGGCGGCGACAGCACGCACCGCAACTTCGCCTTCAGCCAAAAGGATCGCTTCCATGACCGCCGATCTCCGCACCACCGCCGCCGCCGGCCGCAGGACCCCGGGCGGGCGGGCGTGGCTCGCGGCCACCTCCGCCCTGGCCGGCTCGATGGCCGTTGCGCTCGCCTCGAGCGCCTACGCCCTGCCGACCGACGGCGTCGTGGCGGCCGGGCAGGCGACCATCGCCGCGACCTCCGGCGGCCTGACCATCAATCAGTCGAGCCAGAACGCCGCGATCAACTGGCAGGGCTTCAGCATCGGGCAGGGCGAGTCCGTCCAGTTCGTGCAGCCGAACGCCAGTTCGGTGGCGCTCAACCGCGTGCTCGGGCCCGATCCCTCCACCATCCTGGGGCGCCTTTCGGCCAACGGGCAGGTGTTCCTCGTCAACCCCAACGGGGTGCTGTTCGGGGCGGGCGCGCAGGTGAACGTCGGCGGCCTCGTCGCCTCGACGCTGCAGATCAAGGACGCTGACTTCATGGCCGGCCAGTACCGGTTCTCCGGCGCGGGCGCGGGCTCGGTGGTCAACCAGGGCTCGATCGTCGCCGACGGCGGCTCCGTGGCGCTGCTGGGCGCCCACGTCAGCAACCAGGGGGTGATATCGGCCCGGCTGGGCGCGGTGTCGCTGGCGGCCGGCGAGGCCATGACCCTCGACGTCGCCGGCGACGGCCTGTTGAACGTCACGGTCGACCAGGGCGCGCTGAACGCGCTCGCCGAGAACGGCGGGCTGATCCGCGCCGACGGCGGCCGCGTGCTGATGACGGCGCGCTCCGCCGGCGCGCTTCTGCGCACCGCGGTCAACAACACCGGCGTGATCGAGGCGCGCAGCCTCGGCAGCCGCAACGGCGCCATCAGCCTGATGGGGGACATGCAGAGCGGTGCGGTGAACGTCGCCGGCACGCTGGACGCCAGCGCGCCGGCCGGCGGCGACGGCGGGGCCATCGAGACCTCGGCGGCGAGCGTCAACATCGCCGACGCGGCGAAGATCACCACCGCGGCCCCGATGGGCCGGACCGGCGTCTGGCTGATCGACCCGCAGGACTTCACCATCGCGGCGGGCGGCAACATCTCCGGGGCGACGCTCTCCGCCCTGCTGGTGACCAACAGCGTCACGATCAGCACCACCACCGGCGCCGACGTGGTGGTCGCCGGAACGCCGCCCGTCAGCAATCTGCACACGGCCAGCCCGGGCAACGGCGACATCAACGTCAACGAGGCGGTCAGCTGGACGGCGACGCCGAGCACCACGACCCTGACCCTGAACGCGGCGCGCGACGTCAACGTGAACGCCGCCGTCACCGCGACCAACGGCAACTTCGTGATCTGCTGCGGCCGCGACGCCACGGTGAAGGCCGCCGTCACCACCACCAACGGCAGCATTCTGCTGAGCGCCGGACGCGACGTCTTCCTGAATGCGGTCTCGGTCCTGACGACCACCGACGGCAACATGACGATCTGCGCGGGCGAGGACCTCAACCTGGCCGGGGCCGTCACCCTGACCCGGGGCAGCAGCATCCCGTCGCAGAGCCTCGGCCTGGCCACCGGCATGGTCCTCATCGCCGGCTTCGACGGGACCGGACCGGGCGTGGCCGGCGGCACGGTGATCTTTGCGCCGCTGGCCCCGCCGATCGCCGTGACCGGGCCCAACGCGCCGATCACCCTCAGCTACAACCCGACCTCCTACGCCACGCCGACCAGCTTTGCGGGTCACTTCACCCTCTCCGGCGGCGCGGCGCTGACCCAGCACATGCTGGTGTTCCCGACCGGGACCAAGCCGGCCGACGGCACGGGCGCGGTCACCCTGACGACGTTCAATTCGACGCCCGCCAGCGGCGTGCCAGCCGGCGTGACCCTGGTCGGCGGTCCGGGCGCCACGGCGGTGTTCGACACCACAGGCGCCGGGACGAATATCGGGATCACCTACGCCGGCTATAGCCTCGGCGGTCCGAACGCCGCCAATTACGCGCTCGCCGTCGACTGCTGCACCGCCACCTTCAGAAGCAGCGGAACGATCTCCGCGGCGACGACGCCCACGCCGACGCCAACCCCAACACCGACGCCGACACCAACGCCGACACCTACGCCAACACCCACGCCCACGCCGACCCCCACGCCCACGCCGACGCCCACCCCGACTCCGACTCCAACTCCCACGCCGACACCAACTCCCACGCCGACCCCGACGCCGACGCCCACCCCGGTCTCGACGCCGTCGGTCTGGGTCCCGGCGAGCCCCGAGTCCCTGCCGATGGTTGTCGCGCCGCGCCCGGGAATGACCCTCGCCGTGCTGGGCGGCGGCGTGAGGATGCCGGTCGTGCACGTGGTCGAGAGGCAACCGCTCCCCGTGGCGCAGCCCGCGCAACCGGTCGCCGCGCCCACGCCACCGCCCTATGTGGCGCCCGTCTATCCCCGCAAGCAGGACCGCAACTAGCCGATGAAGCGGGGGTGCGGAGCAGTGGGCAGGCGTGGGAGCACGAGGGCGCTGATCCTCTGCCTGGCCCTGGCGACGGCCGGCGTGGCCTCGGCCGCGGCCGCCCGG
>JAQGIJ010000530.1 GCA_028291285.1 Phenylobacterium sp.
GTCTACCAGCCCTTCATCGTCGCCGCCGACCTGCAGCTCAACAACATCGAGCGTATCGAGGTGCTGAAGGGCCCGCAGGGCGCGCTGTTCGGGCGCAACGCCACCGGCGGGGCGATCAACATCATCACCAAGCAGCCGCACGCCGGGTTCGATGGCCAGGCCAGCGTCAGCTACGGCCGCTTCAACGAGTGGATCGGCAAGCTCTACGCCGCCGGCGGCACGGACAGGCTCGCGGCGGACATCGCCGTGATGGCCAACCGCGACGACGGCTACATCCACGACATCGTCAAGAACCGCCGCTACGGCGCCATGCACGACGTCTCCGTGCGCAGCCAGCTGCGCTTGCGGCCCAGCGACGGGATCGACTTCACCCTCGCCCTCGGCCACACCGAGAACGTCGACAACACCGCCTCGGCCAACCAGCCGCTGAACGGCGACACTTCGGCGCGGAAGTTCAATCCGGGCGTGCTCACGCCCAGCACGCCGTACGAGGTCGCGCTCAACCTGTCACCGGTCAACAAGACCCTCCAGAACAGCGCCTCGCTGGTCGGCACGATCCACCTCGACGCCTTGGACCTGCACACCATCACCGGCGTCCAGTTCAACAAGCTGAAGGCGCTGGCGGACTCCGACGCCACCGTGCAGCGGTCGGTGGAGCTCTACGTCGCCCAGTCCTCGCGGACCATCTACCAGGAGGTCTACGCCACCTCGAACGGCCAGGGGCCGCTGAGCTGGATCGTGGGCGGCGTCTTCTACCACGACTGGGCGAGCGCCGGCCCGCAGGTCGGCCTCTCCGGCACCTTCGTGCAGACGGCGGTGAGCGGCGCCGGCTCGTTCACCAGCAACGACACCAACCTGGAAACCTCGTCCTGGGCCGGCTACGCCCAGGCGACCTACAAGATCACCGACGCCCTCTCCGTGACGGTGGGCGGGCGCTACACCTCCGACAAGCGCACCTTCTTCAATCAGAACATCGCGCCGACGCCCGGTCCGATCCTCACCGGGTCGGCGACCTTCAGCAAGTTCACCCCCAGCGGCAGCATCGCCTACCGCGTGAACGAGCGCCTGAACCTCTACGCCAAGGCCGGCCAGGCGTTCAAAAGCGGACTCTTCACCCTCGTGGGCACGGTGGTGCGCCCGGTCCAGCCGGAGACCGTCACCCAATACGAGATCGGCGTGAAGTCGGACCCGCTGGACTGGCTGCGGGTCAACGCCTCGGCCTACTACACCGACTACAAGGGCCTGCAGACCACGGCCCGCGATCCGGTGACCAGCGTCGCCTTTCTGCAGAACGCCGCCGCCGCCAGCATCTACGGCCTGGAGCTGGAGACCGTGGTGCGGCCGGTCGAGCGGCTGAACCTGACCGGCGGCGTCTCGCTGCTGCACGCCGAGTACACCAGCTTCCCGAACGCGCAGGTGACCGTGCCCACCGCGGCGACCGCCTGCGCGGCCCGCGGCGCGCCCTTCCCGTGCGGCAACGACACCGTCTTCCGCGACGTGAGCGGCTACAAGCTGATCCGCACGCCCTTCTTCACCGTCAACCTGGGCGGCGACTACACCATTCCGCTCAGCCAGGGCGATCTGGTGGTCTCCGGCAACTTCTACTACTCGGGCCACTCCTATTGGGACCCGCTGAACCGGCTGAAGGAGCCGTCCTACGTCCTCGTCAACGGCCAGCTCCGCTGGAACGCGCCCGACGACCACACCTCGCTCAGCGTGTGGGGGGACAACCTCCTGGACCAGAAATACAACCTGACGCTCGTCACCTCCTCCTCCGACACCCACGTCTACGCCCGGCCCAGGACCTACGGGGTGCGGGTGGACTACCGCTGGTGATCGGGGCGCTCGCGCGGGGGTGTCGGAAGCAATGCGCGTGATGTTCGATCCCGCCGCCGTCCTCGCCGCCGAAGCCCGCGGCATGTCCACCAGCTACTGGGCCCAGGTGAAGCCCGATGCGCCGGCAGTGTTCGACCGTTTCGGCCAGCGCACCTTCGGCGAGGTCAACGCCCGGGCCAACCGGATCGTGCGGCTGCTGCGCGGGCTTGGGGTGCGGGCGGGCGAGCACGTCGCCTTCGTCTCGTCCAATCGCGCCGAGGTGATGGAGATCCTCGCCGCCACCTTGCGCGGCGGCTACCGGCTCATACCGGTCAACTGGCGCTTCACCGAGGCCGAGGTCGCCCATGTGCTGGAGGACAGCGACGCCGTCGCCGTCTTCGCCGAGACCCGCTTCCCGGCCGCCCTGGAGGCGTCGCGCAAGGCGGCGCGCCTGAAGGCCCGGATCGCCATCGGCGGCGAGGCCGAGGGCCACCTGGCGCTGGAGGCCGCGATCTCGGGCCTCGACGGGTCGGACATCGCCGATCCGCAACTCGGCAGCACCATGTTCTACACCTCCGGCACCACCGGGCGGCCGAAGGGGGTGTTCCGCGAGGGTCTGAACCTGCTGGCGCCCGGTGCGCTGGAGAGCCACGACCCCGCCACCGACGTGCAGCTCTGCGCCGGGCCCTGCTACCACGGCGCCGGGCTCACCGTGGACACCCGCACGGCGATGTCGGTGGGCGTGCCCGTGGCCTACATCGAGAAGTGGGACAGCCTCGAGGTCCTGCGCACGATCGAGGCGCGCCGCGTCACCCACGCGCACATGGTGCCGATCATGTTCCAGCGGTTGCTGGCCGTGCCCAAGGACGTGCGCGAGCAGTTCGACCTTTCCAGCCTGAAGCGGATCCTGCACGGCGCGGCGCCCTGTCCGCCGGAGGTGAAGCGGGCGATGATCGACTGGCTGGGGCCGATCCTGACCGAGTACTATGCCGGCACCGAAGGCGGCGCGGGCTTCTTCATCGACAGCCACGAGTGGCTCGAGCGCCCGGGCTCGGTGGGCCGGCGGCCCACCGGGGCGGGCGTGAAGATCCTCGACGACGAGGGCCGCGAGCCGCCGCCCGGCGTCCCCGGCAGGATCTACATGCAGCGGGCCCAGGCCAGCCCCTTCTCCTACTACAAGGACCCGGAGAAGACCGCCGGCTCCTACCTGGGCGACTATTTCACCCTGGGCGACGTCGGCTACTTCGACGAAGCCGGCTACCTCTTCCTCACCGGCCGCACCGCCGAGTGCATCATCTCCGGCGGGGTGAACATCTACCCGGCCGAGATCGACAATGCGCTCGTCACCCACCCCGCCGTGGCCGACGTCGCCACCGTCGGCGCGCCGAACGCCGAATGGGGCGAGGAGGTGAAGGCGGTGGTGCAGCTGAACCCGGGCTGGACGGAGGGGCCCGAGCTCACCCAGGCGCTGATCGCCCACGCCCGCCTGACGCTGGCCGGCTACAAGGCGCCCAAGTCCATCGACTACGTCGACGAGCTACCGCGCAACGAGGCCGGCAAGGCCGAGCGGGCCAGGATCCGCGCCCGCTATTGGCAGGGGCGGACGAAGCAAATCTAGATGATCAGACGGCGGCGTCAGACCCGCCGGCGAAGGGAAGGACGCGCGCGACATGGCTGAGACTCGGCACGGGCGGCCGAGCTCCGGGACCGGTGGGTTCTGGGGCTGGTGGACCGTCGGCGTCTTCCTGCTGCTCTACATCTTCTCCTTCATCGACCGCGGCATCATCGCCATGATGGTCCAGCCGATCGAGCGGGACCTGCACATCAACGACGTGCAGATCAGCCTGCTCACCGGCCCGGCCTTCTCGCTCTTCTATGTGCTCTGCGGCCTGCCGATCGGCTGGCTGGTGGACCGCTTCCCGCGCCGCTGGCTCACCCTGATCGGCGTGGTGGTCTGGGGCTCGGCGACCTGCGTCTGCGGCGTGGCGGGCAGCCTGGCCCAGCTCGTCGTGGGGCGCATGGGCGTGGGCGTGGGGGAGTCGGTGCTGACGCCCGCGGCGCATTCGCTGATCGCCGAGCAGTTCCCGGCCAAGCGCCTGTCGCTGCCGCTCTCGGTCTTCACCATGGGCGCAGTGGTCGGCGCGGGCATCGCGCTGGCCATCGGCGGCGTCGTCGTGCAGCTGGTCAGCCACTCGCCGCCGGTGGCGCTCCCGCTGGTCGGCGAGGTGCGCGCCTGGCAGCTCGCCTTCCTGGCGGTCGGCGCGCCGACGGTGGTCCTGAGCCTGCTGGCGCTCACCGTGCGCGAGCGCAGGGCGCCGCCGCCGCCGGCTCCGCCGCCCGGCGCGGCCCCCGGGCGTTCCTTCTTCCGGACGCACTGGCGGATCGCCTGGCTGGGGCCGATCGGCTTCGGCATGACCAACATCATCGTGGCGGCGCTGTTCGGCTGGACGCCCACCTTCATGATCCGCGTCTACCACTGGAACCCGGCGCAGGTCGGCCTCACCTTTGGCCTGATCAGCCTCGTCGCCGGCTCCATCGGCCAGATCGGCGGAGCGGCGATCGTCGACTGGCTCTACGCCCGCGGCGTGAGGGACGCCCACACGCGCTACCACATCGCAGGCCTGGCGATCACCGTCCCGGCGCTGGCGGCGGGCGTCTACAGCGGCAGCCCCTACCTGTTCATGGCCGGCTCGGCGCTCTTCCAGTGCGTGACCTACCCTTACATCGGCTATGCGGCGGCGGCCCTGCAGCTCTATGCGCCCAGCCACGTGCGCGGGCGGGTCTCGGCGCTCTTCCTGGCCTTCGTCACGGTGATCGGCAGCATCGGTCCGGTCGCTGCGGCCTACGTGGCCGAGCACCTGCTGCACGACAAGGCGCGGATCGGCCAGGCCGTGGTCATGGTCGCGGCGATCGCCGCCCCGCTCGGCATGCTGATCCTGTGGCAGATGGGCCGCGGTCTGACGGCGGCGGCCGGCGCGGTGGTCGAGGCAGCCGCCCGGCTGGACGCCGATCGGCTCGCCGCAGCGACCGCCGAGGCGGCGGCGCCTTGAACGCTCGATCTCGAATGACAAGATTCGTTCAGCCTTGAACGGAGCGCTCGCCCATGGCCGCCCAGCCCGCCGACCACCCCGCCGTCGCCGTCTTCGACGAGATCCGGCGCATCGACAATGAGGTCAGGGCGGCGATCAGCGAGGGCCTGCCGGACGGGCTGACCTTCGCCCAGTACGAGGTGTTGAGCCTGCTGGAGCGGCGCGGGGAGGGGATCACGCCGGCGGAGATCGCCCGCGCCGTGCAGGCGGCCAAGAGCGGCCTGACCAACACCCTGCTGCGCCTGGAGAGCGGCGGGCTGGCGCGGGTCGAGCCCTGCGGCGAGGACGGGCGCAAGAAGCGGGTGTGGCTGACGCCTGCCGGACGCGAGGCCTACGCCCGCTCCATGGCGGCCGTCCGCCCGCGCATGGAGCACCTGCGCGAGGCCTTCACCCTGGAGGAGTTCCGCACCGTCCTGCCGTTCCTGAAGGCGCTGCGCGCCTGGTTCGACGAGAAGGCCTGGGCCTAAGCGCGCTCGCCGAGCCCTGATCGCGCGCGGTCCTGGAACCGCGGGGCCTCCCGGGCGGATTTCCAAGCGCTGGAGGAGACCATGGCCGAACCGCTGCACGTCGTCTGCCCGCACTGCGACAGCACCAACCGCCTGCCGCCCGAGAAGCTCGCCGCGGCCGCCCGCTGCGGACGCTGCCACAAGCCGCTGTTCACCGGCGAACCGGTCGCCCTGGACGAGACGCGCTTTTCCAAGCACCTGGCGAACAGCGACCTGCCCCTGATCGTCGACTTCGGGGCGTCTTGGTGCGGGCCCTGTCGCGCCATGGCGCCGATCTTCGAGCGCGCCGCCGCCGAGCTCGAGCCCCGCGCCCGGTTCGTCAAGGTGGACGTGGATGGCGATCCGGCCCTGGCCGCCCGTTTCGGCGTTCAGGGCATCCCGGCGCTGTTCGCCTTCCAGGGCGGCAAGGTGGCCCTGCGCCAGTCGGGCGTGACGGACGCGGCCACCCTCAGGAGCTGGGTCGAAAGCCTCTCGCCGCGTCAGGCGCCCGCTTAGGCGCCGCTTTACTCGACCCCGGCCGCGGCCGAAACTGCGCCCTTGCACGAAGGAGCAGTCTGTTGGCCGACGGCGTCGAGGACATCACCCAGGACGTGGAGCGACCCACGCTCTCCTATCCCTTCGCGGAAGGCCCGACGGCCGCGCGCGCCGTCGAGGTCGCGCCGGGGGTGAAGTGGCTGCGCATGCCGCTGGGCGGATCGCTCGCCTTCATCAACGTCTGGGCGATCGCGGAAGAGGGCGGCTGGGCGATCGCCGACACCGGCATCGGCGGCGCCGCGACGGTCCAGGCCTGGCACGAGGCCTTCAAGGGCCCGCTGGGCGGCCAGCGCGCCACCCGCGTCTTCGTCACCCACATGCACCCCGACCACATCGGCATGGCCGGCTGGCTGACCCGCAAGTATGACTGCCGGCTCTGGGTAACGCGGCTGGAGTTCCTCACCTGTCGCAGCCTGGCCGCCGACACCGGGCGCGAGGCGCCGGAGGACGGCGTCGGCTTCTACCGCGCCGCCGGCTGGGACGAGGAGCAGCTGGAGACCTACCGCGCCCGCTTCGGCTTCTTCGGCAAGGGGCTGCACGCCCTGCCCGACAGCTACCACCGGCTGCGCGACGGCGACGAGGTGACGATCGGCGACCACCTCTGGCGGGTGGTGGTGGGCTCCGGCCACAGCCCGGAGCACGGCTGCTTCTACTGCCCGGAGCTGAAGCTGCTGATCTCCGGCGACCAGATCCTGCCGAGGATCTCCTCCAACGTGGCGGTCTTCCCGACCGAGCCCGACGCCGACCCGCTGCACGAGTGGCTGACCTCGCTGGCCCGCATCAAGACGCTGGTGCCCGACGAGGTGCTGGTGCTGCCGGCGCATAACGACCCCTTCCACGGCCTGCATGCGCGGATCGACAACCTGATCGCCGGCCACGAGCGGGGGCTGGAGCGGCTGCGCGCGCTGATCGCCGAGCCCCGGCGGGTGGTCGACGTCTTCGGCGCCCTCTTCCGGCGGCCGATCGACGAGAACAACCTGGGGCTGGCCACCGGCGAGAGCCTGGCGCACCTCAACTACCTCGTCGCCCGCGGCCAGGCGGTGCGTGCGCGCGACGAAAACGGCGTCGACTGGTACCGCGCCGCCGCTTAAACACCGTCGCCGAACGCGGAGGCGAGGCGATGACCGACCAAGTGCTGATCGAAAAGGCCGGGGGCGTGCTCACCCTCACCCTGAACCGGCCGGAGAAGAAGAACTCTTTGACGCCGCAGATGTACGCCGCCCTCGGCCAGGCGATCGCCGGCGCCGACCACGACCGCGAGGTCCGCGCCGTCCTGATCCAGGCCAATGGCGACATGTTCACCGCCGGCAACGACCTGGGGGAGTTCGCCGCCATCAACGCCGGCGAGGTCTCCGGCCGCCCCTCGGCCCAGCCGCTCCTGGAGGCGCTGGCCGGCTCGAAAAAGCCGTTGGTGGCCGCCGTCCACGGCCGCGCCGTGGGCGTCGGCCTGACCATGCTGCTGCACTGCGACCTGGTGTTCGTGGCCGAGGACGCGCTGCTCTCCAGCCCCTTCGTCAACCTGGCCCTGGTGCCGGAGGCCGCCTCCTCCCTGCTGCTGCCGGCGCGGATCGGCCATGCGCGCGCCTTCTCGATGTTCGCGCTGGG
>JAQGIJ010000563.1 GCA_028291285.1 Phenylobacterium sp.
CGGTGTCGGCGCCGCATTGCGCAGACCGAAGAATCTCGGACCATTCCATCGTGTCCCGGTGATCGTCCGAGCGATTGCCGACAGGCTTCCATAGCGGCTCCCCTGATAGGTGAAGGCATCCTCACCCACGTCAACCTGATGGAGCACACCCCGGAATTCGCCTGTCAGCCTCGAACCTGGTGGCGGCCCAGGCGCCCGCGGCATCGAGGAGCGCCGCAGGAGAATCTTGGTGTCCGCATTGAGACCGCCGAAGTGTTCGACCTGGAGCCGCCACGCTATCAACCGGCGAAGCAGGTCCACCGATCGAAACCGCGGCGCCAAACCCCACCGCGCCGTCCAAAGCGTTCGCAGGTCGGGCAGAGACATAGACTCAATCAGGTTTATTTCAGCCTCGACGGCGTCAATACGCGCATCCTCGTCGAGGTCCATCCACGCCTCCGGCCTGAGCGACGCCGTGAGCGAGCAATGGCGCCGGCGACCATCTCAGCGGCCGAATAGGAAATCTCCCAAACAACAATTGGTGATCAAGTCATTGTAAATGTGGAGATTATTTCGCATATGACTGCCTGCACCGCCACGCACGCCTGAAACCGCGCCTCCGTCTGCCAGAGCCATGGCAATAGCTCGGAAATCCCGACGCTATTCGCCCCCAGGGACTGTCAGGTAAACCGCCATCGGACGTGCGCGCGCCCTCCCCCACCCTGGTGATTAGGCAGCCGCGGTCGCGGCCACCCACGTCTGATAGGCCTCCCCCCGGAGGCGGTTCGGTAGCTATGACCAGGCGCTCATCGCCGCGTCGGGCGCGTTGCTGGCAAGCGCCGGTCTCCTGCTGTTCGCACCGCGCTATGTGCTATCACCGGCCGCCTCGGCGCCGGTTGGCCGGCCGCGTCATCAAGGCCGGCTTAGTACTCGTTGAAGGCCAGGTCTGAGGCGCGGCGATTGTCCGGCGCGCCTATAATAAAGGGAGGGATCGCATTTGAACGTCAGTCTTGAAGGGCGCGTGGCGCTGGTGAACGAGGAACGCCAGAACGGAGTGCAAGTGAACATCGTCGCGCCCAGCCTGACGGTGACCGAGATGGGCTCGCGGCTGGCGAAGGCGCGCGGCTCGGAGAACATCCACGACCTCGACGCCATCCCGCCCTTCGGGCGCGTCAGCGTGCCGGAGGACGTCGCCAATGTGGTCACCTTCCTGGTCTCCAGCGCCAACCCCTACGTCAGCGGCCAGAAGATCAACGTCGATGGCTCCAGGGCCTGAGGCGGCGGACGGCCATGGGCATGAAGCTCGACAAACTGCCCAACAGCAGCTTGGAGCACCATTTCGTGCTGGCTTGTGCTTACGCCAATCTCGAGCGGTCGGTCCGGACCGGGGAGGCCCCCCGCCAGCGAGCTCCGGAGCACAGGAGGGAGAGAGGCGCTCCGATGTTGGGGCCGACAACACCCTGAAGTGCGCCAGCCCGAGTCGGCCACTTCAGTCGCGCCAGGCGAGCCGCGAGGATCCTAGCGGCGTGGGCCCGTGCTCCCAGCGCGCCCTGGTGACGGAGTAGTCGACCATCGGCCGGGCGTGTCGCAGGAGACCGAAGGCGCATTCGGTCTCCATCAGGTCCTGGTCGCGCACCGGAGGCGTCCACGGCGCCCCCGGCTCCCGCTGCGGCCACAGGGCCTCAGGCAGCCGGCCGATCTCCTGCACCCACATCGAGGTGCGGGCGAGGGACACCTGGACGTGGTAGCTGCCGCCTTCGGTGGCGCGGCGCGCCAGCGCCGCGGTGATCCCGGCCGCGGCGAGATAGCCGCCGACATAGTCGTTCAGCAGCACGTTCTGTTGCGACAGCGGCTTGTCCTGCGAGCCTTCCGCGATCGCCAGGCCGGTCGCCGCCTGGCCGACGGCGTCGAAGGCGCCGCGGGAGGCCCAGGGCCCCTCCGCGCCGTAGGCGCTGACCGACAGGTAGACGATGCCCGGCGAGCGTTCCGCGAGCGCCGCCGGCGCGAGTCCGAGCTTGTTCAGGCTGCCGGGCCGTGACGACTGGACGAACACATCGGCCTGCGACAGCACCTCCAGCAGGCGATCCAGGTCGCCGGGACGCTTCAGGTCCACGTAGGCGGAGCGCTTGCCCATGCCGGTGTCCAGCGCATTGCGGTAATCGTCCGGGTTGCTGGGCTCCGAGGCGCGCATCACCTCCGCCCCCTGTTCCGCCAGAACCCGCGCGGCGACCGGGCCGGCGAGATAGCGTCCCATGTCGAGCACGCGCACGCCGGAGAGCGGCCGCTCGCCGGGGCCGAACGGCTTGGGCGGGCTGTCGGCGACCTTCTCCACGGCCACGGGGTCGAGGCCGGCGAGATAGGCGCCCTGCGGGTGCGCCAACCACTCGTCGCGGGTGCGGGCGACGACGCCGATCAGCTTGTTGCGGGCGAAAGTGTCTTCGAGCTCGGCGGAATCCCACTGGGCGATCGCCGCCGTCAGCTCGTCCGTCCTGTCGCGACAGCCCAAGAGGGTCTGCACGGCGCTCTGGTGCTCCGGCGGCAGTGGGCCGCGCGCCACATAGAAGCGACGGTCGTCGCCGGTCCTGAAGTAGTTTTCCGCTAGGTCCGGATCCGAGGGGTACGGCAGGGCGTGGCCGTGCTGGGTGTTCTGGGTGTTGGTCCGCAGGCCGGGGATAACCGAGCGATAGAGATCGAGCTGGATGTCCTGTCCCACGCCGCCGCGTTGGCGCCAGAGATTGGCGACGCCCACGGCTTGAGCGGCCGAGGCCGCGGCGCTGGCCGCGCCCAGCCGATGCCGGCTGGCCGCGATCGGGTCGTCGCCGACGAAGCGGATCGAGCCGCCGACGTCCTCCCGCTTGAGCTCGAGGGTCCGGAGAAGCCGGTCAAGGGCCTCGTTGGCCGCCGAGTTGCCTGAGACCTCTTGCATTTCTCTCACTTCCCCTGCCCAAGCGCCCGGGCGCCCCGAGAACAGTCGGACGCCTGCGGGCGCCATGGCGCCAGGCCAAGCTCGACGCATGAAGGCGCACGCGTCATTCCTCTGACAACACCTTCAATGCTACTGCGGACCGACCTGAGCATCCTGTCGGATGTGACGGCCCGCCAGCCAGTAGAAGGGCGCAGACAGCGCGACGGATGTCGCCGGTATCAGCATGGCGTAGCGGAGGCCCTCGCGGGCAAACTTGTGGGTCAACAGATCGCTGGCGGCGCCGGTGATCAAAGGCCCGAGTCCCAGACCGACGGCGATTTGAAAGAACAGGATGCTGGATGAGGCGACGCCCCGCATGCGAGGGCTCACCACCGCGCTGACTGTGGCATAGAGCGAGCCTGCGTAGGCCGTCAGACCGAGGGAGGCGAGCATCTGAAACCCGATGGTGAGGGTAAGGTTGTGCACCGTGATGGCGGTGATCAGGCAGGGCGCAGCCAGGGCTGAGGCTATGGCGGGTATCCACATCCACCAGCGCAGGTCACGGCGGCCCATCCGCCTGGCGAGTTCGGCCCAAGCGATGCCGCCGCCGACGCCGCCCACGAGGGCGCTCAGAGAGAGCAGTGAGCCGATCTGCCCTGAGGTCAGACCATAGGAGCGGCTGATGAAGGACGGCATCCAGATGTTCATGGCATAGCCGCCGAAGGTGGTCAGCGTCGCAGCGATCGCGAGGAAGAAGAAGGTCGGACTGCGCCGCAGACGTCGCAGCGCCTCTCCGGCGGACACGGCCGCGGTGCTCGCGCCGGGGTCCGAGCCCCCACGCTCCGGATCACGCACCGTGAACAGGATCAACGGCAGCAGCACCGCGCCAAGCGCAGCGGCGGCGATGAAGGTGACGCGCCAACCCCAGAACTGGTTGATCCAGCCGCCGAGAAGCAGGCTGATGAAGGCCCCGAGCGCCCCGGCGGCGGCGAACACGGCCATCACAGTTGGGCGACGACTCAGCGGGAAGGCGTCGGCGACCATCGCGTATGAGGGCGGCGAGCCGCCAGCCTCGCCGCTCGCGACCGCGATGCGCACGAACATCAGTTGCCAGAATGAGGTGACCGCGCCGCAAAGCCCGGTTGCGACGCTCCAGAAGAACAACGCCGCGCCGATCAGCCGAGTCCGGTTGACCCGTTCCGATAGCCACGCCAGGGGCAGGCTTGTCAGCGCGAAGCAGAACGCGAAGGCAGGCCCGGTGGCGAGGCCGATCTGCGAATCGGAGAGCGCAAGGTCCCGCTTTATGCCGGGCAGGAGGATCGAGATGAGGGTGCGGTCAAGCTGATTGCAGACATTGATCACCGTCAGCACCGCCAGCATCCAGTAGGCCGGATTGACGGACGCCCTCGCAGGTTGGCGCAGGTTCGTCTGGATGATCACCCGATCACGTCGCCGTCCTTGTCGGCAGCCGCACCTTGCCCTGGCCTGTGGCCGTGGCCTCGCCCAACTGGTTGGTGGCGGTGACTGTCACCGTGGCGATGCCCGCGACCGTGTCCACATCAACGACTTCGCCCGTAACCCAGGTGATGTCGCCCAGGAAGTTCGGACGTCGCAGCCGGAACTCGAGCGCGGTGAGGAAGCCGGCGTCCCCCATCCAGTCGCTGATCAGATGGGCGAACCACGCGAAGCGTTGGCAGCCGAAATCATAGCCCGCCGGAAAGCCTCCGCCCTGCGCGAGAGCCAGTTCGAAATGCGGCGCCTCGATGGTGTGCCAGGCCCCGGTCTCAGGATGCACCATGGAGAAGGCGGGGTGCAGCTTCAGCAACTGGTGGAGCATTCGGTCAGTCTGGGCGAGACCGCTGCCCCAGGCCATCTCCCAAGCGATCAAGCTCGTGATGGTCAGCGGCCCCTTGAGCAGCTTGCCCAGGGGTTCGCCCTTGATGGTGTCTTCGATGTAGCGCGCTCTGGCGCCCCGGCGTTGGGCGGGCTCTCTTCCGTACTGCTCAGAAAAGCCGGCGCGATCTTGAGCCGTCCATTTCGCGAGCGGCCGGTCGGCGTATTTGCTGGCGCCGCGCGCGGCGGATCGGTCGAACCGAATGATCGATGAGAACTTGTTCGCGACCACCTCTCCGCTATCCGTCTGCAACTGGGTCTGTTCGGTCTGATTGACAGAGCGGCCGCCGAACTTGCTGTGCTCGTTGACCACGACCTCGCTTAGCCATGACTGGGCCGTGACGCGCTCGCCAACGCGAACGGGACGGACCCACTCCCAGCGCTCACCCGCCCAGAGACTGCCGACGCCCGGCAAGTGTTTCTCGATCGACATCTGACCATGCTCGGGCAGGCGGCGAATGCCGGAGGTGTGCGAGATCAGGTAGGTCGGCGGTGCGATCATTCCGCCCCAGGGCGAGGCCCTGGCGTACGCCTCGTCCCACCACATGGGATTGTCGTCGCCGACGCCGCTGGCGAAGTGCCAGATGTTATCGGCGGTGACATAGTGGTTCCACGCTGGCGTCATTGTCTTGAGGCCGATGTCCGCCTTCAAGAGGGCGATCGCTTCATCGGTGATCTTGCGGTTCTGCCAGTCGATGTCGTGCTCGCCGCGAACCTCGCTGGCGGGAGCCGCTGTCGTCTTCATGCTTGGCGCATCTGCGATCGTCATGCGCACCTCCCCAATGGAAACTTGTCGGCCCGTGCGGCGGGCCTTTCGGGTGAAGGCTGACACGGCCGGGGCGAACGAGCTATCGCCCACGACGTCCACCTTATGGTGCCGCGCCGGAACAGGCTGATACGTCGCCGAAGCGTCAGGCGGAAATTTCCCAGTCCGCCTGATCGCCGAAATTTTCACTGAGAAAGTCCAGGAATGCGCTGACGCGTGGACTGAGGTGTTTGCGCGAGTGGTAGACGACGTAGATCGGGTTGCGCGCCTGGACCGCATAGTCTTCGAGAAGCAGCACCAGATTTCCGGCGCGCACGTCGTCGACTATATTGAACTCCGGCAACCTGGCGACGCCTACCCCCGACTTCACGAGCGACAACACCATATCGCTATAGTTAGCCGAGACCCGTCCCCGAGGCCTGAAGGCGATCTCCCGGCCGTCCCGATCGCGGAACGACCAGACGTTCCACCGATCTTCCAGCGCGAGCAGCACGCATTCGTGGTCCTCGAGATCTTCCGGTCGCCGCGGGGCGCCGTGGGTCGTCACGTAGTCAGGGGAAGCGCATACGCACCATCGCGATGTGGTGAATCGCCGGGCGACCAGGCTGGAGTCCGTCATCGGACCGGACTGGATGGCGATGTCGATACCGCTGTCGATCATGCGCAGCGGCGCGTTACCCAGCTGGAACTCCACCCGCAGATCGGGGTGACGCTCTAGCAGCTTGGGCAGGTGGGGCGCGATCTGGTGCAATGCGAAGCTTGGGAAGACGTACAGCTTGAGCTGCCCGGAGGCCGACGACGCCACGTTCGCCATCGCCGCTTCAGCTTCTTCGAAGGCTTGAACCACCTTGCGGGCGTGAGCATAGAAGAGCTCGCCCTCGGGCGTCAGCAATATGCCGCGCGGCGTTCGCTGAAACAGCCGCACACCATGGCGTGCTTCCAGGCGCGAGACCAGTTTGCTGATCGCCGAAGCGGTCATCGAGACTGCGCGCGCCGCGCTGGAAAAATTCGCCGCCTCTACCGTCTTGACGAATATTCTCAGACTGCCGATCTGATCCATGAAAATGCCTCCCCCGCCGGTCTGGTGCGGCGCGAAACTCTCGCTCGACCGCCTGTCTGCCGCCGAACGAATGGCAGAGCTTTGTCAGAACAAGCCGCGCTATCACCGCGGCGCCTTAGCCGCGCCGGCTGAGCCCGTCCACCATCGCCTCCCCGGGCAGGATCCGGACCCACGGACCGACTTTGGTGTGGCGGGGCCTTTCGCCTATGAAGATCGCCTCAGCCGCGCGGATCTCGCGCGGCGCCGAACGGGGATGCCGCCGTGAGCCTAAAGATCGACGAGCTGTTCAGCGTTCGTGGGAAGGTCGCACTGGTGACCGGAGGCTCCTCCGGCATCGGCCGGATGATCGCTCAAGGCCTCTGCCAGAACGGCGTGAAGGTCTACATCGCATCCCGCAAGCTGGACCTCTGTGAGGTCGTGGCGGCGGAGCTGTCTGAGTACGGCGAATGCATCCCCATCGGAACGAACCTCGGGGAACAGGACAGCCTTGCGGCCCTCGCCGCGGATGTAGCCGCCCGCGAGCCGAAGCTACATATCCTGGTCAACAACGCCGGCGCAGGCTGGGCGCAGCCGATCGAGGACTATCCCGAGTCCGGATGGGACAAGGTGATGACCCTCAATGTTAAGTCGCCATTCTTCCTGACCAAGGCGCTGCTGCCGCAGCTGCGGGCCGCGGGATCCAAAGCCGATCCCGCACGGGTGATTAACATCGGCTCGATCTCCGGGCTGCACTCACGCGACGTGGACAACTTCGCCTACGGCGCCAGCAAGGCCGCCCTGCACCATGTCTCCCGAACGCTGGCGCGGACCCTGGCCGACGAGAACATATTGGTGAACGCCGTGGCGCCTGGGCCCTTCCCGAGCCGAATGATGGGCGACCAACTGCCGGCGTACGTTGAACACGTGCCGCTCGGCCGCGGAGGCGCCGCCGAGGACATCGCCGGCACAGTGATTTACTTATGCTCTCGGGCGGGCGCCTACCTCAGTGGTGTCGTTTTGCCGTTGGACGGCGGGACGGTCGCCTGAGGCGAGGTTTGTCAGAATCGCTGCCGGCGGCGGCTCAGCCGAACCTGGTTCTCACTGCTCTCGCGCGAACGGTCGGAGACTACCTGCCACCAGACTGGCTGCACCGCCACGCACCCTAGAACAGGGCGCTCGCCGGCTTCAGCCCGAAATACCTTCGCCTGGGCCGACCGTTTTAGCGACGCTCGCTGAAGTAGGCTTCCAGCAGGGTCACGACTTCGAGCTCGCGCCTTTCCGCCCCGACGGCGAGGGGGGCGTTTTGTCCGGCGGCCGCGGCCGCCATATCGGCCAGGGCTTTCGACATGCGATCGCGAAGAACCACGTCGGCGACTCGCCCCTGGATTGCGGCCCAGGCGCGTTGGCCGAAGGCCGCAGCCTCGACCATGTCATCCCAACCGGTCCGCGGGTGGGCCCTGAGGTCCGCGTCGTAGCGCAGGGCGACGTAGCGCAGCAGGTTGACCTCCCGTGGGACCACCTCCGGTGGCGCATGGCTGGCGAACAGGCGGTAGATCTCCATCGCGCCGAGCGCGACGCCGGCCCGGTTCCCGTCCCGCCGCGCGGCGGCGATAGCGTCGAGGTGAGCGTTGAGCTCCCTCTGGGCTTGCGCCGGCAGAGCCGTCTTGACGTGTTCTGCGGTGGCGATCGCCGTGGCGATGCCCCGGTCGAGCGTCGGCCAGCTCGCGCTGAACGCCGCCTCCGTCAACGCCTCGAACGGCTCGGCCGCCGCCAGCAAGCCGGAGTCGGCCGCGTCCGCCGCGAGCTTGGAGGGCGGCGGCAGGGCCGGCTGGGCGGCCTTCTGGCGTTCGCAGCCGCCGAGCCAAAGCACGGCGACCGCGGCGAGGATCCCGGCCATGCGGCGCATCGGCGGATCTCCTCCCGACGGACCTGGGAGCCCTAGCGGCGGTCGCCGTCGGTCACGTCGGCGACCGTGCCAGGGATCGGCTCGTCGAGGGTGGTGGTCACCACCTCGCCGGCGTCCTTCACGCCCGGGCGCGCTTTGCGACGCGGGGTGTGCTCACTGCGGACCTGATCGCGGTCGTAGGCGGTCATCTTCCTCAGCGCCTCCTTCGTCGCCCCGGGCAGCACCACTTCGTCGTCGTCGATCAGCAGGGCGTCGAATGGCGCCACCACCCGGTGCGCGCCGATCCCGAGGAAACCGCCCACCGAAAGGATGGCGAAGACCAGGCGGTCTTCCTCGAGCATCAGATCGTCGATGCGGCCGATCTCGTCGCCACTGTCATTGATCACCGGCCGGCCCAGCAGTTCGCTTACCGGGTAGGTGGGCCGAAGCTCGGCGAGGGCGACGACCACCACGGCAACCTCCGCCGGCGGCGGGCGCGCGCCCGACCCCTCCGGACGGACGCTTGGGTTTTGATCCATATGGGTCATGGGAAGCTCCTCTTCGCACTGGAAGACCGCACTCTGTGCGTCCTGTTCGCGGCGCACAGTGATCCGCGTCAGTCCCGAGCCCCAGCGCGACATCAGCAAAGGAAAGGTCGCCGGCTTCAGCATGGCGCGGCTGGCCCCGGGAAGGACGAGCGGGGGCCTTGCAGGCTTTCGTCATCATGGACCGGCCGAACGCCAGGCTCGACCTCGACACTGATCTGCGTCAGGGCGCCTGCCGACCGCGGTCCTAGGCTCCGGACATCTTGCCCACGCCGCCGATCCGACGGCCCCGCCGCAAGAGAGAGAGGCCCCCATGAAGACCTGCTTGCTGACCGCCGCCGCCCTTGCGCTCGGCGTCGGGCCCGGACTCGCCCAGTCGGCTCAGCCGACCGAGTCCGCCGTTCATCCGCCTGAGGCGCGCAGCGCCGCCTCGAGCGCCGCGCCGACGGCCGCCGTGATCACAGCTCCCGCTGTCGGCGTGGTGGTCGATCCGGAGTCGCAGACCGCCGTCGTCGTTCCGATCAACCCGCACGCCGACGTGCCGCCGGAGGTCACAACCGTGCTGAAGGCGCTCTACGCCACAGGGAGGATCAAGCCCGGTCAGGTCGCCCAGATCGTCGTGCAGCGCGGCGCCCAGGTGACCGAGGTGATCGCCAACGCCCCGCCGCGCTAGGGCTTAGTCCTCGCGGGGACTGAACGCCGATAGCGCCCCTCCAGCGGGCCGCCTCGCCCGCCTGAGTTCAAGGAGAAAAGCCGCCACCGGCGCGGGCGGGGCAAGCAGAGGGATTACGCCAAGATAGGTCCGATTACTCAGGATGTGGGTCACCGCTCGCCGGCTGAATGACATGGCGCCCCTGGCGCGTCCGTTCAGCGTCACCCGTTCATCCATCGTCCGACGAGCCGGGCTTCGGCGGAGCCGCCAGCATCTTGGCCCAGAGCAGGACGTCGGCCTTGACCGGTCCGTAGTCGTCAAGCGCCACCCAGGGCCGCACGGCGATTTCCACGAAGGCCTCGGTGAGCTGGGTTAGCTCGATGAGCGGCGCGGGGTCCTTGAACACGCGACCGTCGGCTTGGAGCCGGGCGCGCAGCCCGTCGATGATCACCTGCGGATCGACAGACAGCGGCGCATGGAAGCTCACGTCCGCGCGACGCTGCGGATGAGTGGAGTGGTTGATGACGATGTCGCCGAACAGCTTGCTGTTCGGCGCCACGACCCGGAGATTATCGAGGGTCGTCAATTCGGTCTCAAAGAGGTCCAGGTTCTCCACCCGCCCGACCCGACCGACGGTCTCGATGATGTCGCCCACGCGGTAGGGCCGCAGCAGGAAGATCATCACGCCGGCGGCGACGTTGGACAGGGCGCCTTGCAGCGCAAGGCCCACCGCCAGTGCGGCGGCGCTCAAGGCGGCAATGATCGAGGTGGTCCTGACTCCCAGCTGCTGCAGCACTGCGACCGCGCCCAGGATCAGCACGGCGTTGCGCGCCAAGGTCGCGATGAAGATCTGCAGCGTGGGATCGGGCGGTCCCCGGTGCACCCGCACGCGCCCGGCGGCGGCGCGAACCAGCTTGTAGGTCCACCCGCCGAGCCGGATGGTGACGGCCGCGATCAGCAGGGCGATCGCGAGATTCGCCAGGAGGTCGCCCGCGGAATCGACGAGTTTCGACCATACGGCCGTGCTCGGCGCCGCCCGCACCGCTCGGTCGACGTTCACGAGCGGGTCTCCGATGAGCGGCGAAAGCGCGTACAAGGTCGCTCTAGGTGATGCTGAGGAGGATCTGGCCGACGACGTGGCCCTGCCGCAGTCGCTCGTGTGCCAGTCTGGTGTCACCGAGCGGTTTCGGGATGCCATCCATCACCTGGCTCCATCGCTCCGCACAATCCCAGGCGTCGGGTCGCGGCGCCCTGATCTGCGTCAGCCGAAAGAGCGGGACTCAATGCGGCGCAGAGCCTGCCGCCGCCTGCGCTGCGTCAGTGCGACGGACGTCCGGGCGATCCCGGCCGAACGGTCCTCCATCTCCGACTCGCGGAGGCTGGCCAGCGCTGAGGAGACGATGGCCAGCAGGATGGGGTCCCGCTTGGCCGAACAACAGGCTGGCGCTGTGCCGGCCGATCGCGCGCCGACCGTCAGGGTGAGTCTGAAGGTCGACGCCACCATGGTCGCTCCGCCGTGGGACTGGGGTAACCTGCTGCCGGAGTCGCGCGAAGCGACGCGCGGAAAACCTGGCCTCTGGATGCCAACCGGCTCACGAACGGGCCACGCACAGGCGTCGCTTATCGCTACGATCAAGCTGCGACCGCCCGCGGTGAGATCACAGTGGATGGGCAGGTTTTCGAACTGGTTGGCGCAGGTTTGCGCGGGCACGTCCGCGGCGTCCGGATCATGGAGGGTTTCGGCACGCACAACTGGATGGGTGGGGTCTTCCCGAGCGGCATGACCTTCGGCGTGAACACCATGTTGCGGCCCGACGAACAGTTCGCCCGGGGCGTCAGCGACGGCCGCCGACCGGAATAAGCGGACGAGGAATATTACGATCGCGAAATGGCGCCTTCACGCGGGCCATCAGCACTTTAGACGCAGACTTAGATGAAAGTCAGCTCAATCGAGCGTCAGTTCGTCTTGGACCCCTCCCTGTCCCACCGCCTAGATGCACAGGTTGCAGAGGTGCAATGACCGGCCCCAAGCAGCTTTGGAAGAAACGCGCGAGCCAGGCGAGAAGCCGCAAAGATCCCGACATCCGCACCCCCGACGGCCACAGGCCGGCTCCGGTTGAATTCGCCGGCTGACGCGCCGCTTACCGGGCTGAGCGGCCGCCCAACCAGAATAGGCGGACGACGAAGGTTATGATCGCGAAGTGACGCCTTCGCGCAGATTAAATTTGTCAAAATTCAAAATAGCGTGGGTCGGTAACCGTAGATATATTTCTTTGCGGTAACTCGCATTCATGTGCTTACTTGAATGATCAGAAAGTGCGCCGCCCGTCAGAGGCCCTAAATTCGCGCACTTGTGGGAGGAAACGTGACGCTCAAGAGAAAACATAAGTACGCAGGTCTTCGCCGTGCGCTCCTTGGCGCCACAGCCATGACGCTTGGAACCATAGCGGCGGGCCAGGCCAGCGCGCAGGACGACACCAGGATCGAGGAGGTCGTCGTCACCGCCCGGAAGGTCGCGGAGAACCTGCAGGACGTGCCGGTCGCGGTGACCGTCCTTTCCGGCACGCAGCTGGAAGCGAGGAACGCAGTGCGACTGTCCGACTTCGCCCTGTTCACGCCGGGCTTCAAGGTCATGCCGCCGCCGACCAACATCACCGGCTTTTTCCTGTCCTCCCGCGGGCAGGTTCAGGGCGATACGCTGGCGACGCTCGACCCCTCGGTCGGCACCTATGTCGACGAGCTCAACTGGGCGCGCGCCTACGGCCTGAACGCCGACCTGCTCGACGTGGCCAGCGTGCAGATGCTGAAAGGTCCGCAGGGCACGCTGTTCGGGCGCAACACCACGGGCGGCGCCCTGCTGCTCACCACCAACGATCCGAACTTCAACGGATTTTCCGGCAAGGCTTCGGCCACCTACGGCCGCTTCAACGAGCGCGAGCTCGAGCTGATCCTCAACATGCCGCTCAACGACATGATCGCGCTGCGCGGCGCGATCCGCACCACCAACCGCGACGGCTGGGCCTATGGGATCCGGCAGATCAATCCGGCTACCGGCCTGCCCTCGAACGCCTTCCTGCCCAACGGGGTGATCCAGAAGCAGGGCAAGTTCAACGACCGCAACGAGGTGACCGGCCGCGTCAAGGCGCTGGTGAGGTTCTCCGAATCCACCGACCTGCTGCTCTCCGGCGAATGGTACAACTTCCACAACACGCCCGGCCGCCAGATGTTCTACAAGGTGCGGCTCGCCACGGCCGGGGACGCCGTCGCCACCAC
The DNA here is from genome assembly GCA_028291285.1 of Phenylobacterium sp. The sequence goes on from JAQGIJ010000563.1 coordinate 12,938, forward strand.
GACGCCGGAGCAGCTCTACGAGGCCTATGAGGCCACCCACCCGAACGCCGTCGGCTACGACGCGCACTCCTGCAACTTCGTGAGCGCCGCGCCCGCCAATTGCGGCGACAACATCGTCGAGCAGCAGAGCAACTACGTCCGCGCCCACACCCAGACCTATACCGCCAAGCTGACCTCGGAGACCCCGCTCGGCCAGTTCAAGCTGATCGGCGGCTACCGCAACGTCTTCCAGTCGTCCTACGTCGACCTGGACGGCACCAGCGCGGTGATCCACAGCTCGGAACAGAACGAGGACCTGAGCGAGTACTCGGTGGAGGCCCAGCTGGCCGGGAAGACCTTGTCCGACAAGCTCGACTATGTGGTGGGCGCCACCTGGTTCAAGGAAAACGGCCTCGACACGGGCTATTCCTTTAGCAACATCGCGATCGGCGGCATCTTCGGCAACCGCCCGGCCGGCAACCTGCCGCTCAACAAGGCCTACATCGACAACAATTCCTGGGGCGTCTACACCCAGGCGACCTATCACCTGACCGATGCGCTCGGCGTCACCGGCGGCATCCGCTATTCGGCGGACGACAAGGGCATCGACCTGCGCGCCGCCTTCGCCGGCCTGAACGGCCTGCCGACCACCTGCGCGATCACCGGGCCCGGCTCCAACGCCACCCTGGCGAACGACTGCTCCTTCAAGCGCAGCGATAAGTTCAACGCCGTGTCATGGACGATCGGTCTCGACTACAAGGTCACCGACGACATCCTGGTCTATGTCAAAGCCAGCCGCGGCTATCGCGGCGGCGGCGAGAACTTGCGCGCCCTAGCGCTGGCGCAGGCAGTCCCCTTCGGCCCCGAGTACGTCAATGAGGAGGAAGCCGGTTTCAAGGCCGACATGCTCGACCGGCGCCTGCGCCTGAATGTGGCGGCTTATTACGACATGGTTTCCGATGCTCAACGCAGCGCGCTCGTCTCGACCCTCATCAACGGCGTGCAAGTCAACAACACGCTGATCAGCAACGCCGCGAAGGTGCGCAACGTCGGCTTCGAGGCCGAGCTGACCGCCCGGCCGACCCGCGACCTGACGTTCGGCGCAAGCGCCGGTTTCGTGGACGCGGAGTACGTGAAGTTCATCGACGCCGCCGGTGTGGACGTGCGAAATCAGCGCATCACCCTGGTGCCGAAATGGAGCTATTCGCTCTCGGCCCAGTATGCGCATCCGATCAGCGACAACGTCCGCTTTTCGGCGAACCTCGACTACAGCTGGACCGACAAGTACGCCTCCGATCGCTGCGCAGCGACCGGACCGGTCGCTTGCTGGACCACCACCACGGTCGACATGAACGGCCTCACCGCCGCGCAGATCGGTCAGAACATCGTCGATGCGACCACCATGGACGCCGCCGGCATCCTCAACGGCCGCATGACCTTCGGCTTCGAGGACGACAAGTACCGGCTGGCGGTCTGGGGGCGCAATCTCACCAACGACCGCGGCCACATCCAGGCCACCTATCTGCAGGCCAACCCGCGCAACTACGTGGGCGGCGCGGTTCGCGAGCCGCTGACCTACGGCATGACGGTCTCCGCCGAATTCTGACGGCGGGAGGCTGAGGCGAGCGCTCAGGAGCGCTCGTCCTCCACGCCAGCTCCTGAGCTCGCTTGAGCACCTGATGGTGGTGGCCGACCTGCCGGCGGTTGTTCGAGACTCCGTCGAGATCACCACGGCGGGCTGGCTGATGACCGCCATCCGGCTGCTGGTCTTCATCGCG
>JAQGIJ010000568.1 GCA_028291285.1 Phenylobacterium sp.
TTCGTTGACCTGGTGGTTCTGCCGGGGGGTCCCCACCCGATCCCATTCCGAACTCGGTCGTTAAGCCCCTCTGGGCCGATGGTACTTCGTCTCAAGGCGCGGGAGAGTAGGTCGCCGCCAGGTCTACCAAGCCGATACGCAACGTCATCCAAACCCTTCAGATCACCCAACCAACACCGCTATCGCCGCGGGGTGGAGCAGCCCGGTAGCTCGTCAGGCTCATAACCTGAAGGTCACAGGTTCAAATCCTGTCCCCGCACCCACTAAATACCTCACACTCTGAGGACGAAGCAGCGGCCCTCTCGGGAACCCCGAGCAGGGCCGCAAGCTTGCCGTGGACTTGCAAATCAAGTTTGCCCAGTCCCGCCAGCCGCTCGAGATTCGACGCGCTCAATGAGCTTCCGGATTTCGCCGCGCACCCTCCCCTTTTTCCCTTCCGTCACTGTCTCGGCCCCGCGGCCTCAGCGCGTCCAGCCGCCGCCCAGCGCTTTATAGAGTGAGACGAGGTCGCTGAGGCGCTGAGCGTCCGCCTGCGCGAGCTGGTCCCGGCTGTTGAGGAGGACCGCCTCGGCCTGCAACGCGTTGGCGGCGTTGAAGAGCCCGACGCGACGCTGGTCCTGGGCTATGGTCAGGTTGTTCCCGGCCGCCATCACCGACGCGGCCAGGGCGGTCCGGCGCCGGTCGTCGGCCCGGTAGCGCGCCAGGGCGTCCTCGACGTCACGAAAGGCGCCCAGCACCGTAGTCCGATAGGCAATCAGCGCCTGGGTCTTCTCCTCCTTTGCCGTCCCGATCTGCGCGCGGATCCTGCCGCCGTCAAAGATCGGCAGGGAGACCGCGCCGACGCCCGCCGACGAGAGATTCTGTTGCGCGAACAGGCCGCCGAGCGCCGTGCCGGCCAGGGAGGCGAGCCCCAGCAAATTGACCTTGGGGTAGCGGTTCGCTTCCTGGACGCCGATCTCGGCGCTGGCCGCCGCCAGCCGCCGTTCCGCAGCCCGGATGTCGGGACGGCGGCGAAGCAGGTCGGACGGCAGGCCCAGCGGCAGGGCCGCCGATGGCGGCGGCAGCGGTGTGTCGCCGGCTTCGAGCTCGGTCGCCAGCGCCCCAGGCGGGCGGCCCAGCAGGACACCGAGCGCATGAATTTGAACGCGCGCTTCGGCCTCCAGTTGTGGGATCTGGGCCGCCGCCGCCGAGACCTGCGCCGACTGCTGGTTGACATCCTGGTTGGTGACGAAGCCGCTGGTCCGACGGGATTGAACAAGACCCTGAAGGTCCTGCTGGCGCTGAAGCTCCGCCTGGCCGAGCGCGATGCGAAGCTGCAGCGCCCGCAAGGTGAGATAGTCGTTGGCCACCTCGGCCAGCAGCGAGACCGTCGCGTCACGCCGGGTCCACTCCGCAGCGGCGGCGCTTGCCTTGGCCTCTTCGATGCTGCGCCGCGTCCCGCCGAAGAGATCCAGCTCCCAGCTTGCGTCGAAGCCGACGGAGTAGAGGTTGATATGGCCCGGGATCGGCAAGGCGCCGGAGGCCGGTCGATCGGAGTTGAACGTCACCGCGTCCGCAGTCGCCGTGAGGCTCGGCAATTCGGCCGCTTGGGTGCTCCGCACTTGCAGCCGAGCCTCTCGCACGCGGGACTCGGCGGCCTGCAGATCAAGATTGTCGGCCAGCGCGCGCGCGATCAGATCGTTCAGGGTTGGATCGTTGAAGGTCGTCCACCAAGCTTCAAGGTCGCTGTCCACGGCCCCGGCCGGGGTGACGGCCAGGGGCGGGGCGGCGCCAGCTTCGGCATAGCTGGAGGGGGCGGCGATCGCCGGGGCGCGATAGTCGGGACCGACGACGCAGGCCGTCAGGGCCAGGCCGGAAGCCCCGACCGCTGCGAGCCTCCTGAGGTCTTGGAGACGCCGGCTCATGGCGTCGTCCCCGTCGGTCGAGCCTTGCCGGACCGGATCAGAAGCAGCAGCGGGAGCGCCGCGAACACGACGATCATGAAGGCGTAGAAGACATCGATGAACGACAGCATCTGCGCCTGCTGCCCCAGCGTCCTGTAGAGCAAGGCGACGGCCTGCTGGCCTGCGTCGGTCCCGGACTGGCCCCGGGCGACAAGCGCCTGCGTCGTTCGCGCAATCCCGCTGGTGTAGTTGGGATTGAGCGGGTTGAGTGTCTCGACGAGGCGGGCCTGATGCAGTTGCTCGCGTTGCACGAGCAGCGTCTGGGATCCTGAGATTCCGAACGTGCCGCCGAGATTTCGCGCCACATTCATCAAGGCCGATGCCTGGTTGGTCTGACTAGGCTTGAGGCCGACGTAGGCGAGGGTGGAGATCGGCACGAAGAGGAACGGAAGGCCGATGGCTTGATACGTCCGCGCCATAGCCGCGGTTCCGAACGACATCTGGGTGGAGAGGTGGCTCATGTTCCAGAGCGCCAGCCCCTGCACGACGAACGCGAAGCCGACGAGGATGGCGGGATTGACGCGGCTCGACAGGATGCCGCTCAACGGCATGATCACCAGGGTGGCCATTCCACCCGCGGTCAGGGCGAGGCCCGCGTCCGTCGCTGTGTAGCCCATGACCTGCTGCAGAAGCTGAGGAATGAGCTGCGTGGTGCCGAAGATGATCGCGCCGGTGAGCAGGAGGAAGATCATCGCGACGGCGAAGTTTCCGCGGCGAAGCATGGAAAGCGGCACGATCGGGTCCCTGCGCGAGAGCTCCCACGGCACGAACAGGATCAGGGCGAGCGCCGAGACAATGGCGCTGGTGGTGATGAAGGGGCTGGAGAACCATCCGTCGTTCTGGCCCCGATCGAGGGTGAACTCCAACAAGCCAAGGAAGAGGGCGACCAGCACAAATCCGGCCCAGTCGAACCGCAGCCCGTTCTTCAGCAACGCTGCACGCTCCAGCTTCAGCGTCTTCGGCTCGACGACGAAATGGCGGACCAGAAGCAGCGACATGATTCCGATCGGCACATTGATCAGGAAGCACCAGTGCCAGGACGCGTTGTCGGTGATCAGGCCGCCGACAACCGGCCCAAAGACGGGTCCGGCGATCACGACAATCCCGTAGGCCGCGAAAGCCAGGCTCCTCTGCGCAGGAGGAAAGGTGTCCACGAGCATCGACTGCTCGACCGCCGCCAGGCCGCCGCCCGCAGCGCCCTGCAGCACCCGCGCGAGAACAAGAACGGTGAGGTTCGGCGCTATTCCGCACACGAAGGATGCGAAAGTGAACGTCGCGACGGAGAGCATGTAGTAGCGCTTGCGGCCGACGACATTCGCCAGCCAACCCGAAATCGGGATGACTATGGCGGTCGCCATCAGGAAGGTTGTCGTCACCCAGGTTGCTTGACTGTAGCTGACCGCAAGGGCGCCTGCGATGTGTTCCAGCGCGACATTGGCGATGGAGGAGTCGAGCACGGTCATGAAGGTGGCGATGGAGATCACCGCCACGATCGACCAGGGATTCCGCGTCCCGGCGACGGACCGAGCCGGTGTCCAGCCCGCGTTCTCAGTGCTGTCAGCCGCCATCTCAGCGCACTCGAACGGAGGTCTCGGCGGACATGCCGGGCCCGATGGGGCAGCCATCCGGGCGACCGTCCAGGTGGATCTTGACGGGCACTCGCTGCACGACCTTCACGAAATTGCCGGTGGCGTTCTCGGGCGGCAGGATGCCGAACGCCTGGCCGGCGCCGCGCTGGATGGAATCCACATGCCCCTGGATCTTGGCTTTCGGGCAGGCGTCGATGTTGATGCTGACCGTCTGACCCGGCCGCATCAACGCGAGCTGGGTTTCCGCGAAGTTGGCGGTCACGAAGAGATCCTGCGGCACGATGGCGAGAACTTGAGTCCCGGGCTGGACATAGTTCCCGACGGCCACGGTCATCTGCGCGACGTGTCCCGCAAGCGGCGCAGACATGCGTGCATAACCGAGGTTGATGTTCGCCGCGCTGAGCTGGGCGCGCGCGGCGCGCACCTGGTCCTGGCCCGAAGCGACCTGCGTGCGGCTCGCCCGGATCTGCTCCGCACGGACCTTGGCCGCCTTGACGGCGGAGTCCCGCTGGGCCGCCGTCTGCCGTGCCAGCGTCTCGGCCTGATCCAGTTGTTGCTGGGCGACCGCTAGCGGGTTGGAGTGTTGGAGCTCGCGGTAGCGAGCCAGGTCACGCGCGGCATTGTCGGCCTGCGCGGTGGCGGCCTTGGCCTCGGCCAGCGCCTGCTGGTAGCTGGCCTGGTTGACATCGATCTGCACGCGGGCGTTGTCGACCACGGCCTGGGCCTGAGCCGTCTGGGCGCCAGCCTGGGCCACGCGGGTCTGCAGATCCGCCGGGTCGATCAGGACCAGGGGCTGGTCCCGCGCGATGTCCTGGTTGTCGGTGATCAGGACCCGCGTCACACGGCCCGCGACCTGAGGTGCGAGACGAACCATGTGAGCATCGACAAACGCGTCGTTGGTGGTCTCGAAGTTGCGCGCGTGGGCCCAATAGACCAGGCCGCCGACTGCGGCCAGGACCAGCACCGCTGCGCCCCCGACAAGCAGAATGGGGCGCTGCCGTAAGCCCTTCGGCGGGGGCTCGACGTCCGCGGAGCCGCCATCAGCTGGAGCGGGCGGCGCCGACGCCGAATGGGTTTCTCCCGGCTCACTCATCGGCGGAGTCCTTTCGACGAGGCGCCCGCTCCGCGCGCACGCACGATCCGGCTGGCGAGCTTCCCGGCGGGGGCTCGGGCCACCGGGCCGCGGCCTGGGGCTGGGCCGGTCCAGGAAAGGGTGGTCATCGCTCAGGCCTGGGCTCTGTTCGTCCGCTGTGGCGTCCAAGGTCCGGCAGGCCCGCTCAGAAGTGCTTGGCCTGCGGCTGAGGTTTCATGAGAAAATCTGAGATGCCGGCGCCGTGCAGGTGCGGCGCGCTGACCGCGGGCGAGAGCGGAACGGCCAGGGATCGAGCTCATCGGCGCGCGACGGGCGTCGCGGCGGACTCCCGGTCACGCGTTCGGCGAACGGCGCTCAGACAATCTCAAGAGACCTCAGCGCCAGGCCAAGGACTTCCGAGCGGCTCCGGCGGCATTTGAGCGTCCGAGCGGCAGTCGATCCGACGACATCGCGATTTGCGAACAGCCGGCCGACGCGCGCGCTCCGCCTATCAGTCCGGAACCTCAACAACAGGAAGCCATGAACCATGAAGATGCTCACCACCTTTGTCGCAGCCTCTGCGGCGTGCGTCGCCCTCGCCGCCTGCCAAACGACTGCGCAGCAGATCGGCAGCAAGGAGGATCTGCTCGCCCAGGCCGGCTTCACGGTGCGGCCGGCGAATACCCCGCAACGCCAGGCCAGCCTTCAACAGCTCCCGCCGAACAAGTTCGTGCAGCGGACCAAAAACGACCAGACCCAGTACGTCTACGCCGACCCGAAGGTGTGCGGCTGCCTCTACATCGGCGATGCGAAGGCCTACGGCACCTACAAGAACGACCTCCTGATCCGCAGGATCGCCAGCGACGAGGAGTTCAACGCCATGAACTACAACGGCGCCTGGAACTGGGATCGCTGGGATTGGGGCACCTGGGGTCCCGGCTGGTGGCGCTGAGGGTCACTCCACGCCCCCTCGCTCAGCCGCTGGACACCTGTCTCCCTGCGCTCAGCGGCGCCTGAGTCGTTCGACCTCGAGCGGCAATCCAGCTTCTGCGATGCGATCGGCGGCGCATCGGCCGCCCTCAAGACCCTTTCCTGAGCATGCCGGAGGACCTCGCCCCAACCCGGGCGAGGTCTTTCCTTGTCAGGATGCGGGCGCGCAGCCGCCCCCGTGGGACCTCTCAAAACTGTAAACCCGTTGTCCGGTCGCTGGCGGTCCCTCGGTCGAGGCTCAAGTCGGTCGAATGCTCATCCAGCCGATGCGGGAGACAAGCATGCACACCTGCTTCGTGAACCAGTCCGCTCTCGCGGATCCTGGCCCCTCCACGGTTCATCAACACGCGCCCTTCGGGCCAAATCTCGGCGCGGGCGCGGGCGCGGTTCACCGGTTCGGTACGCTCATTCCATTCATCGCGCCCCAGCATGGCGAGACCGCCCGGCGGCCGCCGCCGGCCGACATCAACAGCGCCGCCCCGTACGCGATTGCGTTTGGACGATTCCGCCTGCTGACCCGCAGCCGCGAACTGCTTGCCGACGGCGCGCCCGTCCCGCTGGGCAGCCGGGCCGTCGAGGTTCTGCTCGTTCTGATAGAAGCCGGCGGTGAGCTGGTCACGAAGGACGAGCTTCTCAGCCGGGTATGGCCGACAACCACGGTCGAGGAGAACTGCCTGCAGTTCCAGATATCGACGCTGCGCAAGGCGCTCGGCCCGGATCGCGACATCATCCGGA
>JAQGIJ010000594.1 GCA_028291285.1 Phenylobacterium sp.
CCGGCTGATGCTGTTCGGAGACTCCTTCTCCGAGTACCGAACGCACCTTCTGACTGGGCTTTTGGCGGAAACCTTCGCCGAGACGGCCTTCATCTGGTCTTCGGCTATCGATTGGGGTTTGGTGCAAAAATTCAAGCCGAACGTCCTGCTCACCGAACTGGCCGAGCGCTTCATGGAGCAGGTCCCGAACGACGACCTGGATCTGAACGCCTTCGCCTCCCATCGCCTGGAGCAGTACCGCAAGTCGCGCCCCGACGTCCCGGGGGCCGTGGCCGCCGCCAAATCCGAGGACATGTCCAAGGGATTCGAAAGCGCGCAGCAGTGCGGCGTCGCGTCTGGACCATTCCAACAAACGCTAACCGTCGCCGGAAAGGCGCATGTGTTTGAGGATGCCGTGATCAACGTCCGCACGTCGAACGGCGTCCTGTTCAGTGGTCTCGGGCTTAGGAACTGCGCCGTGGCGAATTACCAGCGAAGAGGTGAGCGCGTGACGGCGCAGTTCCGTCTGCCGATCCAGCTGGTCGCTGTGGCCATAGCGAGCGGCGCGAAATCGCTGTCGGTCATCTCCTCGGCGTCACCCTTTCCGCTGGGAACGTTCAGCCTGGAGGGCGGTGCGGGCGGCGCGCCAGCGGCGAGCCGCCTTTCGCTTCTGCGCAGCAAGCTGCACCGCAGCCAGTGGGGCATCGACGGCGTCCTCGTCGCGGACGGCAAAGCGCATGTCATCGGCTGGGCTCTCGCCCCCGTGGGCGAATCCGCCGAGACGCCTGCCGTGCGCATCGACGACATTCCGGCCGAGACGACGCACCCAAGCTTTTCGTCCCGCGCCAACCAGCTCTACTGGTTCGCCGGGCGGCCGGATGCGGTCAGCTTCTACGCCGTCGGAGAGCTGGCGACACAGAAGCCGCACTTTCTCAAGATCGAGATCAGCTTCCCCGGAGACCCGGAGCCGTCCGCATTCTGGCGGCGCTTTCCCGTCTACAATTGGCTCGGCCCCTACGAGGGCATGGCGGCGCCCCCGCCCGAGAATATTCAACGAGTCTCGGGGGCTCAGGCAAACGTCGCCTCTTACTTCAGCGGCGGGTATACCGACTTCAAGTGCTTCGAATGGGCAGCCGGACAGTTCGGCCGCGGGTTTGGACCTGGAACACGGGTTCTGGACTGGGGCTGCGGTTGCGGCCGTATCTCCCGCCACGTGATCGCTTCGGGGTCGGCGCTTACGGGGATCGATATCGACAAGGACAATGTCCAGTGGTGCGACGGCGCCCTACCCGGCGGAACCTTCCGGGCCGTCCCGCTTATGCCGCCGACCGCCCTGCCCGAGAGCGGATTTGACGTGATCATCTCAAGCAGCGTGCTCTCCCACCTTAAGGAAGGGCCGATGCAGGCCTGGTTGTCGGAATTGCACCGGCTGTTGAGCCCGAACGGCGTCGCCCTCTTATCCTACAACGGCGATGGCACCTCGTTTGTCTATGGGTCTCAGGACGAGAACGCCATCAGCAAGCTCACGTCGGCCGGATTCTTCGATGACTGGAGGAGCTCCGACCTAGACGGCTTCATCGACGACCGGGAATACTATCGGCTGACGTTGATGACGGACGCCAGGGCCGAGCAACTCTTCAAACAGCACTTCGACATGGTCGGGATCGTCGGGTCTGTCGTGTCAGGACATCAAAACGTTGCCGTGTTGCGGAAGCGCAGCGTCTAGGGCCGGTCGCCAAGGCGCCCGGAATCACTTCTCGGCCCTTCGTGGTCCGGACGCCCCCGCGTAATCGGCTCGATCAAAGGTCGGAGGTACGGAAAAACCGAATGAAGATCACCACGCAGGAGGACTGGTTTCGGACCGTCACTTGGATCGACAAGGTCGAAGGAGACGTGGCCCAAGCCGCGCAGGCGCTCGGCAAGACCCTGACCCCCGAGGAGGCGGGCTGGCTGGAGCGCTGGCGGGCCGACGGCTACCTCGTGCTCGAGAACGCCGCCGAGGAGGGCGACATCGATGCCTTCCTGGAGGACGTGCGCTGGGCCGTCGAGCATCGGGAAGAGCTCGATTTCAACGTCGAGGTTCGGGGACAGCAGGTTCCCTTCGCCGGAGTACCCGAGGCCGACCTGTTTGGCGCCGGCATGAAGCTCCAGCAGTTCCACACCTATTCCAAGGCTGCCGTCGGCCTTAGCCTGAGCTCCAGGATTCAACGGTTCTTGGCGCTGGTGTTCGAGCAACCGGCCGTGGTGCTGCAGTCCCTCGCCTTCTGGCGGGGCAGCGAGCAGCCCGCCCATATCGATTACCCGTACGTGCGGATCCAGACCCGGATCGGACAGCTCGCCGCCGCCTGGATAGCGCTGGAGGACGCGCGGCCCGGGTGTGGCCCACTGTTCTATTATCCGGGGTCCCACCGTCCCGCCGCGAGCGGCTTCTTCGATTGGGGCGGGGGAAGCATCCTGCTCGAGCCCGACAGCATCCGGACCGCCTGGGATTTCGCCCAGCACCTCCAGTGCAGGATGGCGGATGTCGGCATCGAGCCCATCGAGTTCTATCCGAGAAAGGGCGCGGCGATCGTCTGGCACCCCAACCTCGTCCACGGCGGATCGCCCATCAGCGACCCCGCGATGACGCGGAAGTCCTACGTCACTCACTACACCTCCGCCTCGGCCTTCCCTCGCCAATATGCGCCCGCGACGCTGGCCCGTGGGGTGAACGCCTTCGACGCCCGTCCGGGCTTCGCCTTCGACTCTCCCTGGGACGCCCGCAGGCGGAAATTTCCGAGCTGGTCCAGCCAGGTCTATCTGCAGCGGTTCGCGCATTGACTGCAGTGCGCGTCGCCGCCGCATGACGAGCGCGCACGACAAGGCGGCCGTGACGCCACGGCCGCCTTGTCTTGGCTACGCCCGCCCGCTTACGCCGGCTCGGGATCGGGCCTGGGCGAGATCGGCACCGAGACGGCCGGGCTCGCGGGCCGCTTGGCCTCGGCCTCTTCGCGGACTGGCGGCACGCCCTTCAGCGCATTGACGATCTCGTCGCCGGACAGGGTCTCGTACTCGAGCAGCGAGCGGGCGAGGGTGTGCAGGCTCTCCATCTTCTCGGTGAGGATCCGTTTGGCCTCGTCATAGCCTTCCTGGACCAGGCGCTTGACCTCGGCGTCGATGATCTTCGCGGTCTCCTCCGAGACGTTCTGGGTGCGCGACACGGAGTGGCCGAGGAAGACCTCGTCCTGGTTCTCGCCGTAGGCCACCACGCCCAGCTGGTCGGAGTAGCCCCACTTGGTGACCATCGCTCGGGCGAGCTTGGTCGCCTGGTCGATGTCGGAGGAGGCGCCGGAGGTCACCTTCTCGCGGCCGAAGATCAGCTCCTCCGCCACCCGGCCGCCCATCAGGATCGCCAGGCGCGAGGTCATCTGCTCGTAGGTCATCGAGAACTTGTCCCGCTCGGGCAGCTGCATGACCATGCCAAGCGCGCGGCCGCGCGGGATGATGGTGGCCTTGTGCACCGGGTCGGTGGCCGGCACCGACAGCGCCACCAGGGCGTGGCCGCCCTCGTGGTAGGCGGTGAGCTTCTTCTCGTCCTCGGTCATGACCATGGACTTGCGCTCGGCGCCCATCATGACCTTGTCCTTGGCGTCCTCGAAGTCGGCCTGGGTGACCATGCGGCGGTTCTTCCGCGCAGCCATCAGTGCGGCCTCGTTGACCAGGTTCGCCAGGTCCGCGCCGGAGAAGCCGGGCGTGCCGCGGGCGATGATCTTGACGTCGACGTCGGCGGCCAGCGGCACGTTCTTCATGTGCACGCGCAGGATCCGCTCGCGGCCGTTGATGTCGGGGTTCGGCACCACGACCTGGCGGTCGAAGCGGCCGGGCCGCAGCAGGGCCGGGTCGAGCACGTCGGGGCGGTTCGTCGAGGCGACGACGATGATCGCCTCGTTGGGATCGAAGCCGTCCATCTCCACCAGCAGCTGGTTCAGCGTCTGCTCGCGCTCGTCGTTGCCGCCGCCAAGGCCCGCGCCGCGGTGACGGCCCACGGCGTCGATCTCGTCGATGAAGATGATGCAGGGGGCGTTCTTCTTGGCCTGCTCGAACATGTCGCGCACGCGGCTGGCGCCGACGCCGACGAACATCTCCACGAAGTCCGAGCCGGAGATGTAGAAGAAGGGCACGCCGGCCTCGCCGGCCACGGCGCGGCCGAGCAGGGTCTTGCCGGTGCCCGGCGGGCCCACCATCAGCGCGCCCTTGGGAATCTTGCCGCCCAGGCGCTGGAACTTCTGCGGGTCCTTCAGGAAGTCGACGATCTCGGTCAGCTCTTCCTTGGCTTCGTCAACGCCGGCGACGTCGTCGAAGGTCACGCGGTTCTTGTTCTCGGTCAGCAGGCGGGCCTTGGACTTGCCGAAGCCCATGGCGCCTCGGGCGCCGCCCTGCATCTGGCGCATGAAGAAGATCCAGACCCCGATCAGCAGTAGGATCGGCAGGCTGTTGAGGATGAAGCCGATCAGGGTGAAGCCGCCGGCGGGCTTGACGGAGATGTCCGCGCCCTGGCTCTCCAGCCGCTTGACCAGGTCGTCCTGGTTGTTGGGCGTCACGGCCCGGAAGGTGTGGTTGGACTGGTCCTTCACCTCGACGCCGGTGCCGGTGATCAGCGCCTGCTTCACCTCGCCCGAGCTCACCTTCGAAAGGAGCTGCGAATAGGTGATCTCATTGGCGCCGGCCGCGTGGCCGCCCCCCGTCATCATGCTGTAGAGGCCGATGAGGACCACCACGATGACGCCCCAGATGACGAGATTGCGCAGGTTCATCGGTTCAGACCGCTCGAGTTTTCACGGCCCATGTATGGGCCCAGGCCAGTAAGATAGGACGCCGATCGGCGTTCCACCAGGAAACGGATCAAGTGCGCGACGGAAGACCGCGCCTTGACCATGAAAAGCGAAAAGGCCGCGCCTTGCCGGCGCGGCCTTCTACATAGGCGTCGATCCGTCTAGACCAGCTTGGCCTTAACGCGTCGGCGGCTTCTTCGGCGCCGCGATCAGGCCCTCGCGCTGCGCGCGCTTGCGGGCCAGCTTGCGCGCCCGGCGCACGGCTTCCGCCTTCTGGCGGGCGCGCTTCTCGGACGGCTTCTCGTAATGCACGTGCCGCTTCATCTCGCGGAACGAGCCCTCGCGCTGCATCTTCTTCTTCAGCGCCTTCAGGGCTTGGTCGACGTTGTTGTCGCGGACGAAAATCTGAACCAGGGCTATCTCTCCTGCTGCACGCTAGACCGCCCGGCCCCCTCGTCCCTCTTGTGGGGCGGCGGCGAGCGAACATGGGGTTCCGACAAAATTTCTGGGGCCCGGAGGCTAAAAGCCTTCGGATCGAGCGGCGCGCAATACCAGATCGGACGGGGGATGTCCACGCCGCGACGTCGTCAACCGCATCCGCTAGAATGGGTTCCATGACCGATGCCGACGCCTGGACCCGGGACGCCGAAGCCGCCTTGCTGGAGCAGGCCATCCGCCTGGCGCCGCTCGAAGGCTGGACCTGGCGCATGGCCAGGCTCGCCGGCCGCGCCGCCGGCTTCTCCGAAGGCGAGACCGAGCTGCTCCTGCCGCGCGGCCCCGCGGACCTCGCCGCCCTGCTCGCGCGGCGCCACGACGCCCGCGCCCTGATGATCCTGCAGGGGCTCGATCCCCTGGACCTGAAGATCCGCGAGCGCATCGCCCGCGCCGTCGAGGCCCGGCTGGACGCCGCCGCCAACGACGAAGCCGCCGTCCGCCGCTGGGCGGGGTTCCTGACGCTGCCGCAGAACGCCCCCCTGGGCGTGGGGCTGGCCTGGGAGAGCGCCGACGTGCTCTGGCGCTGGGGCGGCGACGTCGCCACCGACGAGAACCACTATTCCAAGCGCGCCATCCTGGCCGGCGTGCTGAGCGGCGCGCTGGCGATCCGCCTGAGCTCCGGCCGCGGCGCGGCGCTGCGCTTCACGGAGCGCCGTATCGACGAGGTCATGCGCTTCGAGCGGTGGAAGGCCACGACGCGCTTGCGGCCCGGGGATGCGCTGCACGCCGCCGCCGCCGCGCTCGGCCGGATGCGCTACGGGCGCAAGGCCGACGAGACGCATCCGCCGGGCTGAGCCCCGCCTGTCGCCGCTGGCGCAGGGAAGCGCGCGGGTCGGGATCACCGCAGCGGCTTCACCCGGTTCACATGCCCCATCTTGCGGCCGGGCTTGGCCTCGCGCTTGCCGTAGAGGTGAATGCGGGTCTCGGGCTCGGCGGCGTACTTGAGCCAGGCGTCGACCTCGGATCCCAACAGGTTCAGCATCTCAACCTCGGCGATCGCCCGGGCCGGCGCCAGCGGCCAGCCGGCGACGGCGCGGATGTGCTGCTCGAACTGGTCGACCTCGCAGCCGTCCTGGGTCCAGTGGCCGGTGTTGTGCACGCGCGGCGCGATCTCGTTGACCAGCAGCCGGCCGTCGGCCAGCTCGAAGAGCTCGATGCCGATCACCCCCACATAGTCGAGGCCGGCCAGGATCTTGGCGGCGATCCGCTCGGCCTGGTCCGTCAGCGCGACCGAGGCCTGCGCCGGCGCCATCGAGCGGCGCAGGATGCCGCCTTCGTGGTGGTTCTCGGCTAGCGGATAGACCGCCGTCGCCCCGTCCCGGCCGCGGGCGGCGATGATCGAGAGCTCGCGCACGAAGTCGGCGGGGGCCTCGACGATCACCGGCTTGCCGCCGAGCGCCTGGAACACCGCCCCGGCCTGGGCCGCGTGCTCGATCCAACGCTGGCCCTTGCCGTCGTAGCCCTCGCGCCGGGTCTTCATCAGGCAGGGCGCGCCGATCTTGGCGACCGCGGCGGCGGCGGCCTCGGCGGTGTCGGCGGCGGCGAAGGCGACAGTGGCCACGCCGATCTCGTTCAGGAAGGTCTTCTCGCTCACCCGATCCTGGGCGACCGCCAGCGCCTTGGGCCCCGGCGCCACCTCCACGCCCAGCCGCACCAGCTCGTCCACCGCGGCGGCCGGCACGTTCTCGAACTCGTAGGTGACGACGGCGGCGAGCTCCGCCAGCGCCGTCAGCGCCGCCGCGTCGTCATAGGCGCCTACCAAGGTCCGCACCGCCACCCGGCCGGCGGGCGAGTCGGCGTCGCGCTCCAGGACGACGATGTCGAAGCCGAGCCGGGAGGCGGCTTCCGCCAGCATCCGGCCGAGCTGGCCGCCGCCCAGGACGCCGATGGTCGATCCGGGCGCGAGCGGGAGGCTGGGTGGGCCGGTCAAGCGTCCTCCACCGTCTCGGCGACGCCCTCGGTCTGCCGGGCCGCGAACGCCGCGACGCGCGCGGCGAGAGCCGGATCGGAGAGCGCCAGGATCTTCGCCGCCAGCAGCCCCGCGTTCTTCGCGCCGGCCTCGCCGATGGCCAGCGTGCCCACCGGGACCCCGGCCGGCATCTGCACGATGGAGAGCAGGGAATCCATGCCTTTCAGCGCCTTGGTCTCGATCGGCACCCCCAGCACCGGGAGGTCGGTGAGCGAGGCGGTCATGCCGGGCAGGTGGGCCGCGCCCCCCGCGCCGGCGACGATCACCTTCACGCCCTGGCCCTTGGCGGCCTTGGCGAAGGCGTACATCCGGTCAGGGGTGCGGTGGGCGGAGACGACCTTGGCCTCGTAGGCCACGCCCAGCTCGTCGAGCATGGCGGCGGCATGGCGAAGCACCGGCCAGTCGGAGCGGCTGCCCATGATGATGGCGACGGGCGCGGCGGCGCTCATGTTCGCTGGTCTCCTGCCCACC
>JAQGIJ010000389.1 GCA_028291285.1 Phenylobacterium sp.
TTCAGAACCCGTTCAGCCGGGCGAAGCGCTCGCGGTGGTAGGCGCGGGCGCCGAAGGCGGCTTCGGCGGCGCGGGCGCGCTTCAGGTAGAGGCCGGCGTCGTGGGCGTCGGTCATGCCGATGCCGCCGTGCATCTGGATCAGCTCGTTGGACACCAGGAACAGGGTGTCGCCGACGTGGGCCTTGGCCAGCGAGCAGAGCTCGGCCGCGTCGGGCGCGTCATCGTCGATGGCCGAGAGCGCGGCCTCGACGCAGGAGCGGGAGAGCTCCAGCTCGCCGAACATCCTGGCCGCGCGGTGCTGCAGCGCCTGGAAGCCGCCGATCACCTGGCCGAACTGCACCCGGGTCTTCAGGTAGTCGAGGGTCATGTCGAAGGCCTGCAGCGCCGAGCCCAGCATCTCCGCGGCGAGGCCCGCGCGGGCGCGGTCGAGGACCTTGTCCAGCAGCGCCCAGCCCTTGCCCTCTTCGCCCAACAGCGCCTCGGCCCCGAGCTGGACGTCCTTGAAGCTCACGTCGGCGGCGCCGCGGCTGTCGACCAGCTTCAGCGGCTTGCGGGCGACGCCCGCCGCGTCGGCCGGGACGAGGAACAGGCTGATCCCGTCGGTCTCGCCCGGCCGGCCCGAGGTCCGCGCCGAGACGACCAGCAGGCCCGCCGCCATGCCCTCCAGCACGAAGGCCTTGTCGCCGGAAAGGGTGTAGCCGCCGTCCGACCTCACCGCCTTCAGCGCCACCTTCTCCGGCGCGTGGCGGGTCCCCTCGTCGACGGCCAGGGTGGCCACCAGCTCGCCCGCGGCGATCTTCGGCAGGTATTGCTGCTTCTGGGCGTCGCTGCCGCCCAGGATGAGCGCGCTCGCGGCCGCCAGGCCGGAGGCCAGCAGCGGCGAGGCGGTGAGCGTGCGGCCGGTCTCCTCCAGGATCAGCCCCAGGCTGAGGTAGCCGAAGTCGGAGCCGCCGTAGACTTCCGGGATGATGACGCCGGCCCAGCCCATCGCGGCGATGTCGGCGAAGGTCGCCGGGTCGTAGCCCAGCGGGGCGCCTGCGTCGCGCATCTTGCGGAAGGCGGTGACGGGCGCCTTCTCCTGGGCCCAGGCGCGCGCCTGGTCCCGCAGCATGGATTGTTCTTCGGTGAGGACGGCCATGGTCGTTTCCTCTGATCTCTTTCTGTGGTGGCCGCGGCGCTGAGCGCGTCCTGTCGGCCCTTTGTTGCAATGACGGATGGGCCCGGGCCTCAGCCGGACTTGGTCATGTCCGGCAGGCCGAGGATGCGCTTGGCGATGATGTTGTTCTGCACCTCGGCGGAGCCGCCGTAGATCGACATCGCCTTGCCCGAGAGCCAGGCGCGCACCGCCGCGATCTCCGCCTCGGTGAAGCCCTCGCCCTCCCAGCCCAGGCCGCGATTGCCCATGATCTCCAGCGTCAGCTCCGCCCGACCCTGGGCGACCTGGGTGGCGGAGTTCTTCAGCACCGAAGTGGCGTTCGAGACCGAATTGCCCTTCGCCTCGGCGGCCACGCGGGCCAGCGTCAGCTCGTGCGCCCGCGCGTGGATCAGGTGCTGGATCAGCCGCGCGCGCAGGTCCTCGTCGTCAAGCCGGCCCGTCTCGTCGAGGCCGATGTACTTCCTGGCGATCTCCGGCAGCGGGACGGGCTTGGTCTGGTTGAGCACGCCCTCGCCGGTCTGGCTGGAGCGCTCGTACTGCAGCAGACGCTTGCCCACGGTCCAGCCGTTGTTCAGCTCGCCCAGCATGTCGTCCTTCTCGACGCGGGCGTCGGTGAAGAAGGTCTCGCAGAAGGGCGAGGCGCCGGCCATCAGCTTGATCGGGCGGGTCTCCACGCCCGGCTGGTGCATGGAGAGCATGACGAAGCTGATGCCATCGTGCTTGCGCGCCCTGGGATCGGTGCGGACGAGCGCGCCGCACCAGTCGGAGTGGTCGGCGCCGGAGGTCCAGATCTTCTGGCCGTTGACCTCCCAGTGGTCGCCCTTGTCTTCGCATTTGGTCTGCAGGGCCGCCAGGTCGGAGCCGGCGTTGGGCTCGGAATAGCCCAGGCACCAGCGGGCCTCGCCGCGGACGATCGGCGGGACGTGGCGGCGCTTCTGCTCCTGCGTGCCGTATTCCAGGATGGTGGGGCCGACCATGGTGATGCCCATGCCGGCGATCATCGGGTTGAAGGCGCCGGCGCGCATCATCTCCTGGTTCAGCACCCGGGCCTGCTGCGGCGAGAGCCCGCCGCCGCCGTATTCCGTCGGCCAGGTGGGGGCGCCCCAGCCCTTGTCGGCCATGCGCTGCTTCCAGACCGCGAACTCGCCGCCGAGCTCGGGCCCTTCCATGGCCGCCATCGCCACGCCGGCCTTGCCCTTCAGCGCCGGCGGAAAGTCCGCCTCGATCCATGCGCGCGCTTCGGCCCGGAAGGCCTCGAGGTCCACCTCGCCGCCGAAATCCGCCATCACCTGCTCCCGAAATCAGCGTGTTGAAAATACACTCGAACCTATGCGGCCACTGTAGCCTTCGCGCCCCGGCCGGGCAAAGGGCACGGCCGCGCGCCGCCCGGGACCCTCCGTAGCTATTCTATGGGATATCAAAAAAGGGGTGGATGAGCCAGAAGACGCGGCGCTTCCCCCTAATCCGTCATTCCCGGCCAGCGTGAAGCGGAGAGCCGGGACCCAGGGTTCTGCGCCGGCTTTCAGTTCAGCTACCGCTGCAGCCGCATCGCCATGTCGAGGTGCTTGTGCAGGGTCGGCAGGGTGTCGCGGGCGAGCCGGGCGACGGGCCCCTTGCCGTGGCTCTGCTCCTCGAAGTCGTGGATGTCCTTGCGGTGGTCGCCGACCATGTAGCGGACGAACTCGCGGTCGAAGGCGGGGCCGGACAGCCGCCGCAGCTTGCGCTCCTCCATCCGCGCCTCGGGGGCCATCGCCTCGGTCGGGCGCACGCCCATGCGCCGGGCCAGCGCCAGCACCTGGTCGCGGGCCTGGCTATGGTCCTGCTGCAGCATGCGGCCGAAGTCGCGGACCTCCGGGCGCGCGGCGCGGGCCTCGGCCATGCGGCCGAGCGCGATCTCGGAATTGTCCCCCTGCATCGCCTCGTGCAGGAACTGCGGCGCGGGCTTGGCGGCGGCGGGCGCGGCGAGCGCGGCCAGGACAACGGCGGCGGCCGCAAGGCCCGGCGTGAGACGGTGGCGCATCTTGGTAACCTCTGGGCTGAGCATCGGCCGCACAACCGACGGGCGCAGCCCGGGTTCCGGACACCTCGTGCTGCGAGACATCGCCTCGCTCCGGCCAGGCCGCCGGCCCTCACCAGACGTCGACGAACGGTCGCTTCCTGCCCGCGCGCGGCGGGGTTGCGCCGGCGGCGTTCAGCCCACGGACGATCCAGCCGCGGGTCTCCGCCGGGTCGATGACCGCATCGATCTCGGTCATCCGCGCGACGTTCACCGCCTTGCCCGTCTCGTACATGCGCGCCACCAGCGCCTGGTAGAGCGCCTCGCGGGCGGCGGGATCGGTCTCGGCCTCGAGCTCCTTGCGGTAGCCCAGCCGCACGGCGCCCTCCAGGCCCATGGGCCCGAACTCGCCGGTCGGCCAGGAGATGGTGAAGGCGCTGGCGCTGAAGTCGCCGGCGGCCATCGCCTGGGCGCCCAGGCCATAGCCCTTGCGCAGCACCACCGTGAAGAAGGGCACGCTGAGGGTGGCGGCGGTGACGAACAGGCGCGAGCCGCGACGCACGGCGGCGGTCGTCTCGCTGTGCGGCCCGACCATGAAGCCCGGCGTGTCGCACAGCGACAGCACCGGCAGGTCGAA
>JAQGIJ010000393.1 GCA_028291285.1 Phenylobacterium sp.
GCGTTGTAGTCGTACTGGCTGAAGTCGTAGCCGCCGAAGGTCCAGCCCAGATAGCCCAAGGCCTCCTCCGGCGTGACCAGCTCGCAGAAGTCACGGTACATCCGCTCGGCTTCCTCGTCCGTCGAGCCGACGAAGGCGCCGATTGCGACCATCATCAGAGGCTCGGACGACCGCGGATAGCTCTTCGCCTTCTGTTTGACGCCGGCGAAGTAGGCCTGCGCCTCCTTGAAGGATCGGGTCCCGCCGAAGATCGCGTCGGCGAACCGGGCGGCGAAGGCCTGGCCATCGCCCGAGGCTCCGGCCTGGAAGGCGACCGGCTGTCCCTGCGGCGAGCGCTGGAGGTCGAGCGGGCCGCGCACCTTGTAGTACTCACCGCTGTGGTTGAGCGTGTGCATCTTGCTCGTGTCGGCGAAGATCCGGCGCGCCTTGTCATAGACGAAGGCGTCGTCTTCCCAGGAATCCCACAAGCCACGCACCACCTGGACGAACTCGGTCGCGCGTTTGTATCGCTCAGCGTGGCTATAGCTTTCGTCGAGGCCGAAGTTCAGGCCTGCGCCGGGATCGCCGGTCGTCACGACGTTCCATCCTGCCCGCCCGCCGCTCATCAGGTCGAGCGAGCCGATCTGACGGGCGACGTTGAACGGCTCGTTGTAAGAGGTCGACATGGTCGCGACGAGCCCGATGTCGGACGAGACCGCGGCCAGGCCGGAGAGAAGCGCGATCGGCTCCAGCTTGTTCATCGCATTCGGCGACGCCTTGGCGTCGCAGTACGGGCTGTCGGTGTAGAAGAAGAAGTCGAACTTGGCCGCCTGCCCCCGTTTGACGAGGTCGAGATAGAATTCGAAGCTGACGCTGGCGTCCGGGCGCAGCTGCGGCTGACGCCAGGTCCAGCTGTTCATTCCAGCGCCATGCGTCAGGAAGCCCAATTTCATGTGACGCTGCGACATTGGACGTCTCCCCTGGGCCGATGGCCTCTCTGTCGCCTCATCTTCCTAAGGCGGCCGCCCAAGTCCAATGCGCATTTCGATTCACTCTTGCAGTCCACGCCATGATCGCCCAGGCGCGGCGGATCTGATCGTTCGCGTTGAACGCGTAGCAGACGAGAAAGACGTATTGCGCCCACTCGCGTTGAATCAACGCGAGCGGAAAAGTCGGGCTCTCACTTAGAAGCGGCGACCCTGTTCATCCCACCAGACTTACCTCAAGTAGGTGGGACGGGGTTCTAGTCAGCAACTACCTGATCGACCTCGACCAGGCGGTGATCGAGGTCGCCGGCGCTTGCGCAAGCCTACCCCTGGTCCGAGGGATGCGGGCTGGCCGGGTCGCGCGGCTTGTCTGCCCCCTTCGTCCCAAGGGGTCGAAGGTAGTTCATGCAGCCTTCCATGAAGGCGGGGGTGCGCTGCTCCGCGACGCGGCAAAAGCGCTGAACCCTGACCTTGTTCTGTTGCGCCCAGCGGTAGCCCTCCGTCCGCTCGTTGGCGTCATACACGTCTCGAGCGCGCTGATAGTCGAGCTGCTGTCGTTCCTGCAGCTCCTGGGGCGTAATCGGCTTCAGAACCGGGTAGTGCGGCGGCTTCGCCCGCACGGAGGCTCGGACCACAGTCTGCGGCTTCGACCTGGCGATCGGCGGGGGCGAGGCCTGCGGCTCAGCGGCCGCCTGGACCGTCGCTGGCCGCGACTCGGCAGGGGCGTGGTCTGCCAGCGGCGCGTCTTGTGGGGGGCGCGTGAGCTCACTTGGCGGCGCATCGGTTTGAATATTGCCAGGGTCCGGTGCGAGTCCGCTGAAAAGCGTGCTGACCAGCCCGCCCGCGCCCAGAGCGATCCCGGCGACGAGGCACCACAGAAGGATCGCGAACGACGTACGCCCGCCGCTCCGCTGAAGGGCCGGCTGGCTCCGAAAATGATGCCTGGCCATGTGATCTACCGGAATGCGTTCTATGCTTTAGACGCGCCGCATCCTCTAGAAGCGCCGGCGTATGCTCAAGGTTCCGGTCGAGTTAACGAGTTCGCGGCTTGATTACGTCCAGACGAGTGGGAGGGCGTTGACGCCGAGGAGCCCGCCCGGAGCAACCGGCACGGCTGCACCGCCGCGCACATGAAAGGGCGGCACTCGCGTCAGCCACTCTTCGATGGCGATCACGATCTCGCGGCGCGCCAGGTGCGAGCCCAGGCAGCGGTGCGGGCCATAGGAGAAGGCCACGTGTCGGTTGGGCGAGCGCTCGATATCGACCTGCATCGGATTGTCGAACTCGGTCGGGTCGAGACTGGGCGCCATGGTCGAGATGCTCAACCGGTCGCCCTTCTTCATCTTCACGCCCCCGACTTCGGTGTCCTCGGTGACGAAACGGCTGGTGGTGACGATGCCATAGCGCCGCAGGAACTCTTCGACCGCGCCCGGGATCAGCGAGGGGTCGGCGCGCAGGCGGGCCTGGTCCTGGGGGTTCTCGGCCAGGTGCTTGAACTGCAGACCCAGCGAGGCCGCCACAGTGTCCAGGCCTGCGACCACCAGCAGGTAGTAGACGCCCATCACCTCATCGTCGGTCAGCGGCCGGCCGTCGACCTCCGCCTTGACCACGAACGAGGCGAGGTCGTCCGTCGGATTGGCCCGCCGCTCGGCGATCAGCCCACGCAAGTAGTCCAGGAATCCCTTCGCGCCGCGCAAGCGGCTCTCGATCTCGCGGGAGTGCAGCAGGTCGTGCTCCCAGCCGACCAGCTGGTCGAAGTCCTCGTCCGGCAGGCCCATGATCTGCATGAAGATCGACACCGGGAACGGCCGGGCGAACGCCTCGACGAATTCGCACTCGCCCTTGGCCACGACGGTCTCGATCAGGGCGACGGCGCGCCCGCGGACCCCCTCCTCCAACGCCTTGATCTTGGCCGGTGAGAAGATGCCGTTGAGGATCGTGCGGTACTTGCTGTGAACCGGCGGATCCAGCTCCAGCGGGATCAGCGGCCAAGCCTCGCCGACCATGGCGGAGAATCCGGCGATGCCGTGGCTGGAAAAGAGTTCCGGCTGCTGAAGCACATGCCGCACGTCGTCGGCGCGGCTGATCATCCATGCGCCCTGCGGACGCATGGGGCTCGGTGGCATGAAGGTGACCCTCGGCCCCTCGTGCATGGCGGCGAACTGGGCGTATGGGCAGGTTGCGGTGTCCTCGCCCGGCGCAAGCCCCATGTGCACGAGTTCGGGCGGCACATGCCTGGGCACGCCCGTGGAAGCTTCCTGAGTTTCGGCTCCGTAGCTCATCGTCTCTCGTCCGCCCTCGAATTTCGCCTCGCGTTCGCGCGCCGGGTGTGCCGACGCTGCGACAACGGACGGGTCTGACCTTCACTCACATGCAGGCTGCATGTGAGGCTGAGGCCGCCGGCCTGACGAGTCAAGGCATGGAGCGGGGAGCGTTTACGAGTGGCGCTACTCAGGCCGTTTGGTTGAGAGCGATCGACATGCCGGGAAGCGCCGGACCCGAGGCGAAGGCGAG
>JAQGIJ010000630.1 GCA_028291285.1 Phenylobacterium sp.
TACATCGACGAGATCACCGGCACCGACTGGTTCGCCAACTACGTGCAGACGAACCTCTTCAACCTGCTCGCGACGGTCGGCACGAAGGTCCCGCAGACCGACGACGGCGTGCACCTCCTGGTGACCAACGCCAACTCCTCCTGCGCGCAGGGCGTCCGGAACGGCCTCTTCGCGCCCGGCATCTGGACCCAGGCCGGCTTCGGCCAGCTCGCCCAGAACGATAACCTCCCGAGCGGCTTCTACGTCTACGCCCAGCCGCTGGCGCTGCAGCCCACCGCGGACCGCGCCGCCCGCAAGGCTCCGGTCATGCAGATCGCCGCCAAGCTCGCCGGCGCCATCGACACCGCGGCCGTCGTCGTCTCCGTCAACCGCTGATCCAGCGGCCCACACCCCAGCCCCTAGCGGATAGGAGAGCGGACCATTTCGACTTACAGCTTCACCGACATCGTGGCGGCCATCGCCGGCCCCGGTGGCGCCTTCTCCATCGGCTCTGACGCCGGGACCGCGGAGGAGGGGATCACGGTCGAGATGACCGAAGAGAAGAACACCATGACCATCGGCGCCGACGGCTCGGTCATGCACAGCCTGCACGCCGGCAAGTCGGGCAAGATCACCGTCCGGCTGCTGAAGACCTCGCCGGTGAACCGCCAGCTGTCGCAGATGTACGGCCTGCAGACCGCGTCGAGCTCGCTGCACGGCCAGAACACCATGACCATCCGCGACAAGGCCCGCGGCGACGTCGTGGGCGCGCGGCAGGTGGCGTTCTCCAAGGCCCCGACGATCACCTTCGCCAAGGAGGGCGGCGTCAACGAGTGGGAGTTCCACTGCGGGGCGATCGACACGCTCCTCGGGTCCGGCGCGCCGGCGGTCTGAGGACTGACGCATGAGGGAGATCACCGTCGGCGAGCACGACTACCGGGTGTCGCGGATCGACGCCCGCAAGCAGTTCCACGTCGTCCGCCGCCTCGCGCCGGCGCTGCTCGGCATGATGCAGGCCGCCGCGGCTCCGGAGGGCGGCGCCCGCAGCTTGCTGGCCAGCGTCGGCCCCTTCACCGAAGCCATCGGCAAGGTCAGCGACGAGGATGCCGACTATATCCTCGACACGCTGCTCGGCGCCGTACAGCGCAAGATCGCGGGTGATCGAGGCTGGGCCAGCGTCATGTCCGGCAGCGGCTTTGCGAGCGGGATGATGTTCGAGGACATCGACCTAGCCGCGATGATGCAGCTCGCCTTCGAGGCCGGCCGGGAGAACCTCGAAGGTTTTTTCGGCGCACTGGCGTCGTTCTCCCCCAGCGCTCAGCCCCAAGCGTAGCGCTCGCCAGCCTGCCGAACGGCGAGGACTGGCTCTGGCGCGCGGTGATCCGCGGAAAGCTCGACCCCAAGAGCCTGATCGACGGGTCGGTTGATCTCGCCTTCATCGCGGACCTGAACGACGCGCTGGACGTGGCCGACGAGAACGACCGCCGGATTGAGGAGGCGTCACGGAAATGAGCGACGCTTCAGTCATGAAGGAGTTCCTCGTCGCCCTCGGCGTCATAGTCGACGACCCGGGCATCAAGAAATTCTCCGACGGCATCGGCAAGGCCACCAAGATCGCCGGCGAGCTGGCCACCGGCGTCGAGGCCATGGCTGTCGCGGTCGGGGCGGCCGTGACGAAGGTCTCCGCCAAGTTCGAAGATTTATATTACGCCTCACAGAGGATCGGCGCGTCCGTCGAGAACATCCGCGGCTTCGACTTCGCCATCGGCCAGCTGGGCGGCACCGCGCAGGGCGCCCAGCAGGCCCTGGAGAATATGGGCGAGTTCTTCCGCTCCAACCCAGGCGCGGAGCGGTTCGTGGCTGGCCTCGGCGTCGGGACCCGCGAGGCCAACGGCCAGATGCGCGACATGACCGCCATCATGGGCGATCTCGCGACGAAACTGCGGGCCATGCCCTACTACCAGGCCAAGGTCGTCGCCGGGATGCTGGGCATCGATCCCCGCACCTTGCAGGCGCTGCTGCGCGACACCGGCGAGGCGCAGGCGCGCTATCACGATCTGGCCAAGCGGATGGGGGTCGACCAGCAGGCCGCGGCCAAGGCCAGCCACGACTTCATGAACGACGTGCGCGAGATGCTCGCGGTCGTGACGCTGGCGGCGGACAAGGTGATCCTGACCATCCAGCCCGTTGCGGACAAGGTGGTGAGGTGGTTTGAGGACCTCGATCGGGCGACGGACGGCTGGTCGACATCGCTGATCGCCCTGACCGCGGTTCTGGGCCCATTGTTGCTGGTGGTCGATCCTCTGGCGGTCTCCGTCGGCGTTCTGGCGGCGGGCATCGTCGCCCTGACTGTGGACTTCGAAAACTGGCGCAACGGCGCTGACAGCTTCATCGACTGGAAGGGCTGGTCCGACGAGATCGATCACGCCCTGAAAGCGATGAAGACCCTCGGCGGCGGGATCGCGGATCTTGTCGGGGCCATCGGGCAGTTGACCGGCGCATGGGGTCACGAGGAAACCGCCCAGGAGAAGGCGCTCGACCCGGCCAAGACCAAGGGAATGCGGATCGGGATCCAGGTGCTGACCGACATGGTCGACGCCCTGGGAAACTCACTCAAGGTCGTCGCGGATATCCTGACGGGCCATTGGGGCAAGGCCTGGGAAGACGCAAAGAAGGTCGGTCACGACCTGAAGGACCCGAGGCTGGCGGCGATGGCCAGGTCGCCGACCGGAGAATTGGGCGACGGACCGTCCGCGCAGGCTCGCGCTCGCGCGCTGGCGCAGAAGAACCCGGCGCCGCCGGCAGCCGCTCCTCCGCACACGAACCCGCCGGCCGTACCCCAAGCGGCGCCGAAGCCGGCGGCCGCCGCACCCGCGCGGCCTGCCGACAACTCGCTGCCGGCCGGCATCCGCCGGAACAACCCTGGCAACCTTCGCCGCTGGGGCAACGCGCCGATTGAGGGCGGCTTTGCCAACTTTGCGACGGCGCAGGACGGCCTCACGGCCATGGCGAAGAACCTGATCCGCTACGGCCAGCGCGGGCTCGACACGGTGAAGGCGATCATCTCCACGTGGGCGCCGGCGAACGAGAACGACACGGCGGCCTATATCCGGTCCGTATCCAAGCAGCTCGGCGTCGGAGCCAACCAGGCGCTCAACCTCGGCGACCCGGCGACGCTGCAGAAGCTGATGCACGCCATCACGCTGCACGAGAACGGTCGCGACCCCTATTCGTCGGGACTCTACGGCCAGGCTGCGGCGTCGGCGCTGAACGGCGCAGGCCGTGCGCCGGTGCAGATGAATCAGAAGACCGACATCCACATCCATGGCGTCAGCGACCCGCACGCCGCCGGCCGCGAGGTGCAGGGCGGCCAGAACCGGGTCAACGGCGACATGGTGCGGGACCTGAAGTCGGCGGTGAGCTGATGGCCGGCCTGCTCGACCTCGTCACGTTCAGCCCCAAGCGCAGCATCGGCAGCTTCTCGACCTATGTGGCGATCGAGGAGCAGCACACCGACGAGATCACCATCACCCAGCATCCGGTGGAGCAGGGCGCGGCGATCTCGGACCACGCCTTCAAGAACCCGTCGCAACTGGTGATCCGGGCCGGCTGGTCGAATTCCAGCCTGGCCGCGATCACCCAAGGCATCAGCGACCTGCTCTCCGGCGACATCGGATCCCTGCTGCGGCCCAGCTACGCGCAGGACACCTACGACCAGCTGCTGAACCTCCAGGCCACGCTCGAGCCCTTCGACGTCCACACCGGCAAGCGCTCCTACTCGAACATGCTGATGCGCTCGCTGGCGGTGACCACGAACGCCGAGACCGAAAACGTGCTCGTGGTCACGGCGACCTTTCAGCAGGTGATCATCGTGCAGACGCAGGTCACCGCTGTGCCGGCCGCCGACGTCCAGGCCAATCCGGCCAAGACCGCGGCGCCGGTGAACGCCGGGACGAAGCAGCCGCAGCCCGCCGCGCTCAGCCCGGGCGGCTGACGTGGCCACGTTCGAGATCCCACTGACGCCGGAGGCGCAGACGTTCCGGATCGCGCTGGCCGGCGTGAGCTACCAGCTGACGCTGCTCTGGCGCGAGACGACGGAGGGCGGCTGGGTGCTGGATATCGCCGACGACGGCGGCTCGCCGCTGGTCCAAGGCATCCCGCTGGTCACCGGCGCCGATCTTCTGGAGCCGTACGCCTACCTCGGGTTCGGCGGTCAGCTCATCGTCCAGACCGACCACAACGTGAGCGCGGTCCCGACGTATGCGAACCTCGGCCAGGCCTCGCACCTCTACTTCTTGGATTAGCGGCCGGACCTAGCGCTCGGCGGTGAGCGCCGCTTCGATCATGGCTCTGATCGCCT
>JAQGIJ010000641.1 GCA_028291285.1 Phenylobacterium sp.
GTCTCCGACAACATCGCCAACGTCAACACCCCGGGCTACGTCCGCACCACCATCGACCAGCGGCCGCTGGTGGTGGCCGGCGCCGGCATGGGCGTGGAGGTCACCGGCACCAAGCGGGTGACGGACCAGTACCTGGAGGCGGCCAGCCAGACCGCTTCGGCCGACTCCAGCCGCTGGGGCGCCTATTCGCAGTATATGGACACGGCCCAGGGCCTGTTCGGCGACCCGTCCGGCACGAACTTCTTCTTCAACCGGCTCGACCAGGTCTATTCGGGCTTCGCCGCGGCGGCCAACGACCCGTCGTCGAGCCTGCTGCGCAGCCAGGCCACCTCCAACGTCCAGAGCTTCCTGAGCGACGCCAAGCGGATCAACGACCAGCTGACCTCGCTCGGCGGGACGATGGACACGCGGATCGGCTCCGACGTCGCCCACGCCAACGACCTGCTCACCCAGATCGACGCGCTCAACTCCGACATCACCCGCGCCAAGCTGGTGAAGCAGGACTCCGCGGGCGCGGAGAACATGCAGGCCCAGCTGGTGGGCGAGCTCTCCGGCCTCATGGGCCTGAAGGTGAGCGCCCGCCCCGGCGGCGGCGTCGACATCCGCTCCACGGAGGGCGTGAAGCTCGCCGGCGACGGCGCCTCGAAGCTGATCTACAACTCCAGCTCGACCACGCCCGGCTATATCTCCGTGGCCCCGCCCGACGGCGTCGGCAATCCCACGCCGATCCAGCTCGACAGCGGCGAGGTGCGCGGCCTGCTCGACCTGCGCAACACCAAGCTGCCGCAGATGTCCGATCAGCTGGGCGAGTTCGTCCAGCGCGCCGTCGAGCAGCTGAACGACGCCCACAACGCCGCCAGCGCCGTGCCGGCGCCGGCGAGCCTCACTGGCCGCAACACCGGCCTCGACCTGGCCACAGCGGCCAGCGGCTTCACCGGCCAGTCGACGGTCGCCATCCTCGATCCCAGCGGCGTGGTGCAGAAGAGCGTCACCCTCGATTTCAACACCAACACGCTCAGCATCAACGGGACCCCCTCCCTCAGCTTCACGCCGGCGACCCTCGACGCCGACCTCACCGCGGCGCTCGGCGGCATGGGGACGGCCAGCTTCAGCAACGGCGCGCTGAGCATCAGCGCAACCGGCGGCGCCGGCGTGGCGATCGACGAAGGCACGTCGCAGAAGGCCGGCCGGGGCTTCTCCGCCTTCTTCGGCCTCAACGACCTGGTCCGCTCCAGCGGGCCCGGCACCTACGACACCGGCCTGACGCTGTCCGATCCGAATGGGTTCACGCCCGGCGACACCCTCACCCTTCGCCTGTCGCAGCCGGACGGCAAGCCGCTGCGGGACGTGACGGTGACCGTGCCGGCCGCCCCGACGGTGGGCGACCTGGTCAATGCGCTGAACAGCAATTCCTCCGGCGTCGGCCTCTACGGCCAGTTCAGCCTGGACGCCCAGGGGCGGCTCACCTTCGCCGGCGCGCAGCCGACGAACGCGACCATGTCGGTGGTGCAGGACACCACCCAGCGCGGCGGCGCAGGCGGGCCCTCGGTCAGCCAGCTGTTCGGCCTGGGCGCCGGCGAGCGCTCCGCCCGCGCCAGCCAGTTCCAGGTCGACCCGACGATCGCCGGCGACCCCTCGAAGCTCGCCTTCGCCACCCTCGACCTGAACGTCGCCGCCGGCCAGCCGGCGATCCGGCCCGGCGATGCGCGCGGCGCCCTGGCGCTGGCGGCCTCCGGCGACGTCAACACCCAGTTCGGCGCGGCCGGCGCGCTGAGCTCGGTGACCATGACGGTGTCGCGCTACGCCTCGCAATTCAGCGGCTCGATCGGCCGCGACGCCGCCGACGCGACCAGCCGCACGGACGCCGCCAATGCGGTGAAGAGCGAAGCCAACACCCGCCTGCAGGCCACCGAAAGCGTCAACCTCGACGAGGAGCTGGTGAGCCTGACCACCTATCAACAGGCGTTCAACGCCTCCGCACGGATGATCCAGGCCACCAAGGACCTGTTCGACGTGCTCACCAACCTGATCTGAGGGAGCCTCCCGTGAACCGCGTCTCCACCTCGGGCAACTACGCCGCCGTCCTGGCCAACCTCATGCGGGCCCAGCAGAACCAGCTGTTCTATGGCAACGAGGTCGCCACCCAGAAGAAGGGAACCGACCTCAAGAGCTTCTCCACCACGGCCGATACGCTCACCGCGATGAACACGGTCAAGTCCCGGCTGCAGACGTACCAGGACCAGAACAGCGTCGTCGCCGACCGCCTCTCCAGCCAGGACACGGCGCTCAACCAGGTGACCGACTCGGCCGGCTCGGTGCGCACGGCCATCGCCAACGCGATCGCCACCGGCAGCGCCGCGACCCTGATGGAAGACGTCAAGGCCCAGCTCAGCAGCGCCGTCGAGGGGATGAACGCGCGCTACAACGGCAAGTACCTGTTCGCCGGCGGCCAGGTGGACACCAAGCCGGTCTCGGTCACCGCGATCACCGACCTCAACGGCGCGGCGCCGGTCTCCGGCTTCTTCGCCAACGACAGCTACAAGCTGCAGAACAAGCTGGACGACTCCACCACC
>JAQGIJ010000665.1 GCA_028291285.1 Phenylobacterium sp.
CTGTGCAGCCGGCCGCCAGCGCCATGGCGAGCTTGCCGCAGATGAAGCCCATGTTGCTGTTCCAGGGGGTGATGATCCCCACCACACCCAGCGGCTGCATCGCCACCTCGGCGTCGTTGATCCAACGCGTGAAGTTGTAGGCCTCCAGCGTCGTGGCGGCGTGGAGGATCGAGGCCAGGCCGAAGCCGGTGAGATAGGCCGCCTGGGTGGCCGGCGCGCCGTACTCCTCGACCACCGCGGCGTTGATCGCCTCCATCCGGGCAGCCACGGCGGCATGCATCCGATGCAGCATGGCGATGCGCTCGGCCTTGGTCGTGCGGGACATGGCCGGCAGCGCGCGCCTGGCGGCGGCGATGGCGGCCCGGGCGTCGTCGCGGTCGCCGAGCCTCACCTGGCCTATGACCTGGCCGGTCGCCGGGTTGTGGAGGTCGAACAGCTCGGCGCCATGCGGTTCGGCGAAGGTGCCGTCGATGAAGTGCTTGTCGAGGGTGCGCATGGGAAGTCTCCGTCCTTGTATTGATGGCTCCGATGTAGATCGCTCGAATTGCATGGATAAGCAGGATAAACCGGCATGACGTGATGCGGAGATCGGGACAATGCAGCGGGCCAACCTCGCCGAGCTGGATGCGGTGATCGCCGTCGCCCGCCGCGGCGGCTTCCGCGCCGCGGCCCTGGAGCTCGGCATGTCCTCCACAGCGCTGAGTCATGCAGTGGCCGGCCTCGAGGCGCGGATGGGCGTGCGACTGTTCAATCGCACGACGCGCAGCGTCTCCCTGACGGAGGCGGGGGACCAGTTCGTGGCGCAGGTCACCCCGGCCCTGCTGGCGATCCGCGACGCGATGGATGCGGCGAACGCCCACCGCGACACCCCGGCCGGGACGCTGCGGATCAACACCTCCATCGGCGCGGCGCGGGTGATTCTGACGCCGCTGATCCTGGAGTATCTGAAGCTCTATCCCGACATGCGGTTCGATCTGGTCACCGAGGGGCGGCTGATCGACATCGTGGTCGACGGCTATGACGCCGGGGTCCGCATCCGCGAGGCGGTGCCGCGCGACATGATCATCGTGCCGATCGGTGGGCCGGTGCGCTCGATCGTGGTGGGCTCGCCGGCCTACTTCGAGGGACGCGCCAGGCCCCGCGCGCCCGGCGACCTCCTGCAGCACCAGTGCATCCGCGCGCGCATGGCCAGCGGCCAGATCTACCGCTGGGAGTTTGAGCGGCGGGGCGAGACGGTGGAGGTGGACGTGCAGGGCGCGCTGACGCTCGACGAGACCAACCTGATGCTGGAAGCGGTCTGGGCGGGCGCGGGGCTCGGCTATCTCTCGGAGTGGGCGGTCGCCGCCGATGTCGCCGCGGGCCGGCTGGTTCAGGTGCTGGACGACTGGACGCCGGCCTATCCGGGGCTCTGCCTCTATTACCCAGGCCGCCGGCACGTCCCCGCCGGCCTGCGCGCCTTCATCGACCTGATCCGTCGCACCCCCGAGCTCAGCTTGGGGTCCTGAGGGGGCGCTTCGCTGAACTATCTCGCGGTGCGCCTGAAGGCCGGCGAGAGCTGGCGCTACCAGCCGCCGGCCGACCACACGATCGCCTGGATGTCGCTCGGCAAGGGGAGCGTCTCCACGCCCGAGCCGGTGGGCGCGGGCGAGCTCGTGGTCTTCGAGCCGTCGAACGCCGTGGTCGACGTCTCCGCCGACACCGAGACCGAGCTGGTCCTGGGCTCGGCCGCCGGCCACCCCCACGACCTCGCGCTTGGCCACTACTCCGTGCATACGAGCCCGGCCTCGCTGGCCGCCGGCGAGCGGCGGATCGACGAGATCCACGCGCGGCTGGAAAAGGAGGGTCGACTGCCGGGCTGAGGGCGGCTCGCCGGGCGCCGCCCGGATCACGCCGTAACGGCAGCTGGGATCAGCGGCGCCGCCAGGTTCCGCCGAGGCCGCCTTCGGTGTGGCTGATGGCGATGGTCGCCTGTCCGCAGGCGCCGATCGGCTGAGTGACGACGCCGCCTAGGGTTCGATACCCGCCGGTCCCGACGCCCGCCCAGACTTCGCCGTGCGGCTTGCGGTCGGCGGGCGCCTCGCAACCCTGCCCCTGGGAGGGCTTTGCGTCCGCAACGGGCTGGCCGGACAGGATCCCGCGCGCCCAGACGCCGGTCGCCCTGGCACCCTCGTCGGTGGCGATCGGGCCTGCCGGCGCCTCGGCCGAGGGCGGCGCGCCGTCCGCACCCGTCTTGATGACCTCGTCCGCTCGTGCGCCCGACGCCGCAGCGGCGCTGAGGCACAGCAGAGAGAGGAGGAGCCGGCGTTCAGGTCTCATCGCTGCAGAATGGCCGCAGAGCATGACCATTCTGCGGCTGAATACCGACGCACCGACACAAGGCCGACATTTTCGCCAGCCTCCGGCGCCGCGTGGTCGCAAGCCGGCTCAGCGGCCGGCGGCCGGCGCCTCGCTTCGGCGGTGCGCTGCGGCCGCCCTGGCGACGCTGAGGGTCAGGGCGAGCAGGCAACCGCCGGCCAGGATGGCGCCGGCGGCCAGCGGACGTCCATGCAGCAGCGCCCGGCAAAGCACGGCGGCGAGCAGCGTCGCGGCCGTACCGAGGCCGAGGAAGGCGTCGTCCACGAAGAAGCCGAACGCCGCCCGGCGCAGGCGCGCGAGCCGGGTCATGCCGAGGCTCCCACATCCAGCCGGGCCACGGACGAGGCGGCGAGCAGGCCGACCAGCAGGAACATCCCGGCGAAGGCCAGCAGGGCGAGGTCCTGGCCGGGCCAGGCGACGCCCAGTCCCTCGCCGGTCCAGAACACGCCGAACGCCGAGAGCATCACTCCGACGCCGAACTTCAGGCCGTTCTCCGGCACGCGCGCCAGCGGCCGCTGCAGGATCAGGCCGACGATCAGCACCAGGGCGCAGGCGGCGAGCGCGCCCAAGCTCGCAGGCCACAGGAGGCCGCGCGCCGCGCCCACGGCGATGACGATGAACACCACTTCGAGCCCCTCCAGCACCACCGCCTTGAAGGTGGCGACGCCGGCCAGCCAGTCGAGGCGGGCGGTCTGGCGAAAGGCCTCGGTGATGAGACCGGCCGCCTGCACGGCGAAGGCGGCCCGCTCGTCCCGCCGCGGCACCACGCCGGCGCGCCGCAGGATCGCCTTGCGGAGCCACCGCATGCCGAACAGCAGGAGTAGCACGCCGACGGTGACCTGCAGCGCATGGATCGGGATGAGCTGCAGCGCCGGGCCGAACGCCGCGACGACCACGGCTAGGACGGCCAGGCCGGCGAGGCTTCCCGCCACGGCCGGTCGCCAGCCCTGCACTTTCCCGACTGCCAGGATGATGGTGAAAGCTTCCACGACCTCGACGACGGAGGCGAGAAAGGCCGAGCCGAGCGCGGCCCCGCCTGAGCCGATCCCCATTGCAACCATCGCGGCTCCTCCTTGAGGATCGATCCGGGGGGCCGTGGACTGCCCGACACCCGCAACCAGTCTGTTGCGCCGCCGGCCGACGGCGAGCTTGAAGCGGCCTTACAGATCTGAAAGGTCGGCCGCTAAGGCTCCTCGGCGAGCCGGTAGCCCGCGCCACGCACCGTATGCAGCAGCGGCTTGTCGAAGCCGCTCTCCAGCGACTTCCGCAGTCGGCTGATGTGGGTGTCGATGATGCTGGTGTGCGGATCGAAGCGGTAGTCCCAGACGCGTTCGAGGAGCATCACGCGGGTGACCACGCGGTTCTGGTTCCGCAGCAGGAACTCCAGAAGCTTGAACTCGCGCGGCAGGAGTTCGATCGGTCGCCCGGCCCGCAGCACCTTGCGGGTCAGCAGGTCCATGACCAGGTCGCCGCAGCGCAGCTCGGTCTCCACGGCCTTCTCGGTGCGCCGGCGGATCATGTTCTCGATGCGCGCGTGCAACTCCGAGAAGGCGAACGGTTTGGTCAGGTAGTCGTCGCCGCCGGACCTCAGCCCTTTGACGCGCTCGTCCAGGTGGCCCATGGCCGACAGGATGAGGATCGGCGTCGGCACGGCGGCGGCGCGCAGCGCCTTGACCACCGAAAGCCCGTCGAGGCCGGGGATCATGCGGTCCATGACGATGGCGTCGAATTCCGACGAGCTTGCGATGAAGAGCGCATCGCGGCCGTCGCCCACCTGCTCGACGGTGAAGCCCTCTTCCCGCAGGCCCTTGGCGATATAGTCCGCCGTCGAAGGGTCGTCCTCGACGACCAGCACGCGCCTGGCCATGGCTAAGCTCCTTGGCGTACGACTGTCGAACGATCCTCCGAGAGCGCCAGATAGGACTCCGGAAGGTCTTGTTGGCAAGTCGCCCGTCCGATCGGCGGCAGGCCCGTCCCTGCCATACATCGGCGCTCCGCCTGACCCGCGCCTGGCCGGCTTCCTTACAAGCCTGTGGGCGCCGACGGGCGAGGCTTGCATTCCTGTAAGGCGAACGGGCAGCGCGCTGTGAGGCGCGCCCGGGAGGATCGCCGGCAGGCAAGTCATCGGAGCCCGCCATGAACAGCGCCATCGCCGAGCCGGACGGGCGGCTCGCCTCCTGGGAGGCGAACCACCGCAGCCTGAACACCCTGGCCGCGCTGCAGGGCCTGCTGTGGACCGAGTTCGAGAGATTCGCCGATCCGGCCGTCCGCCAGGCGGTCAGCGATTTCTCCAGCCACATCCAGGCCTTCGCCCGCGTGCACCACACGCTCAGCGAGGCCACCGCCGACGGTCCGGTGGACGCCACCGCCCATCTGGCCAAGCTGTGCGCCGAGCTCTGCGCTGCGCAGCTCGCGCCGCGCGGCCTGCATTGCGATTTCCGCGCCGATCCCGGAACCCTGCCGCGCGAGGTCTGCCATACGCTCGGCCTGATCGTCGTCGAGCTGGTGACGAGTGCGGCGACGCACGGCTTCGTCGGGCGCGAGACCGGGCGGATCCGCGTCAGCCTGCGACGCACCGGCCTGGGGTGGATGTGCATGGTGGCCGACAACGGCTCCGGGCTGCAGGGCGGCGGTGGCGACGGCATGACCCTGGTCCAGGGCCTGGCGAAGGCGATCGACGGCGACCTGCGCGTCCACTCGGACGCCGGCGGCGTCGTCGTGACGGTGAGCCTGCTGGACACAGCCTTCGCCCGCACGGCCCAGGCGGCCGCCGGCCCATGGCACGCCTAGCGGCGGCGCAGGGCGGCCGCCTGTTGCTCGTCGACGCCGCCGGTCCAGCGGCGATGGCCCTGGCGCGGCGGCTGGCCGCGGCGGGGTATCGGGTGGATCGCGCCTACAGCTGGCGCGAAGGCCTGGTCCGCGCGGTCAGCGACGACTACCACCTGATCCTGCTCGATCGCGACCTGCCGGAGCTCGACGGCCTCGCCCTGGTCCGTATCCTGCGCTCCTGCGGCCAGGCCGCGCCGATGCTGCTGCTGTCCGGGACGGACAGTCCAGACGCGCGGCGCGAGGCGCTGGGCGCCGGCGCGGACGACCTGTTCGTGGGCCCGATCACGGCTTGCGGCCTCCTGGCGCGCATCGCCGACCTGGCGCGCCCGCCGCCGGAGCGCGAGGCGCCCAACCGGCTGGCGGTCGCCGATCTCGAGATCGACCTGAAGACGCGCGCGGTCGCCCGCGCCGGGCGGCCGATCCGGCTGTCGGCCGCCGAGTTCGACCTGCTGGCCTGCCTGCTGCGCCACCACGGCCGCGCCGTAAGTCGAGACTCGCTGCTGCGGCTGGTCCGGGGCGGGCGCTGCGACCCCGGAGCGCCCCTGCTCGAGACCAGCATAGAACGCCTGCGCGCCAAGGTGGACCGCGGGTTTCCGGTCAAGCTCGTCCATGTCGTGCCCGGCGTCGGCTACTGCCTGCTCGACGAGGACTGAGCCTGGGATCCCGCGGCGGCGCCTCCGCCGATCAGCGTCAGGATCGCGCGCAGCCCCGGGTGGTTGTCCTCCAGCCGCAGCTCGCCGCCATGCAGCTTCGCCGCCGCAGCGACGATGGAGAGGCCCAGGCCCGAGCCTGAGCCGCCGCGCGCCTCGTCGAGCCTGACGAACCGGTCCTTGACGCGCTCACGGTCCGCCTCCGGGATGCCGGGACCGTTGTCGGCAACGACGATCTGCGCGGCTTCGGCGCCACCGCCGACCTCGAGCGTCACCCGGGTCCCCGGGCCGGCGTACCGCTGGGCGTTGAACAGCAGGTTGCCGACGGCCTGGCGCAGCAACTGTTCATGGCCTTCGATCGTCAACGGCGCCGTCGGCCCGATCACCAACTCCTGGCCGGCGTCTTCCAGCACCGGCGCGAACAGGCTCGCCACGTCCAGCACCAGATCGTCCAGCCGCAGCGACTGCATCATCTCGCGCGACAGGCCGGACTCCGCCCGCGCGATGTCGATGAGGGCTGAGAACACCGAGAGCACCCGTTCCAGCTCCACGCTGACGAGATCCAGGGCGGCGCGGCAGTCGTCGTGCGGGGTCGCCGGATCCAGCGCCCCCTCGACCGCGCCGCGCATCCGCGTGAGCGGCGTGCGCAGGTCGTGGGCCAGGCTATCGGTGACCGTGCGCATGCCGGTCAGCAGCGCCTCGATCCGGTCCAGCATGCGGTTCAGCGAGCCGCCGATGCGATCGAAGGAGTCGCCGCGCTCGGAGACCTCGGCGCGCGCGCCGAGGTCTCCGGCCGCGATCCGTTCGGCGACGCCCGCCACGGCGCCGGCGCGCTGGATCACCAGGGCGTTCAGCAGCAGCCCGACCCCCAGGCTCGCCGCCACCACGATGGCGAGTCCGATCACCAGGC
>JAQGIJ010000047.1 GCA_028291285.1 Phenylobacterium sp.
AGCTGACCAACGGCCTCGTCGTCGACCGGATGTTCCGCAAGCGCGACGACGCGCACCTGCGCTACTACGCTTTCGGAGCCATCGTCATCGCCCTCAGCGGCGTGCTCGCGCCCCTCGCGGCGAGCCCATTCATCTACCTGCTGATCACGGGACCGATGAAGTTCCTGATGAACTTCGCAGGCGTGTCCATCGCCGCCTTGCAGGTGGCGACGCCCAGTCGCCTGCGCGGGCGCATAACCGCGCTCACCGGCATGGTCACCCAGACCGTCGGCGCCACCCTGGGGGCGAGCCTCGTGGCCTTCTTCACCGATGCGGTCTTCCACGACCGCTCCAAGGTGATCTGGTCGCTGGCGCTCAGCACCGGCCTCCTGATCCCCACGGCGGGCGTGCTGTTCTGGCTCGGCATGAAGCCGATGCGCGAGGCCGTGGCGCGGGAGCGGCTGGCGAGCGCCGCGGCTTAGCGGACCACCCGCGCCGCCTTCAGCCCGGCGATAGTCGCCGCGTCGCGACCGAGCTCGCGCAGCACCTCGTCGGTGTGCTGGCCGATGGTCGGCACCAGGCCCGCGACGCCCAGCTCGACGCCGGGGAAACGGATTGGCGGCCCGGGGGTGGGCAGCACGCCCCCCTCCCCGTCGTCGACGTCGATCAAGGCGCCGACCGCCTCCACATAGGGATCGGCGAGCACCTCGGGCAGGTTGGCGAGCCCCGACCAGGTGATGCCGCTGGCGGTCAGGCTTTCGGCGATCTCCGCCATCGGCCGGCTGGCGAAGCCCGCGTCCAGCGCCGCCTTCATGGCCTGGCCGTTGTCGCGCCGCCCTTCGACCGTGTTGAAGCGCGCGTCGTGCGCCAGCTCCGGGACGTTGGCTGCGGCGAAGATCGCCGGCCAGTCGCGTTGCGGGTGGTTGGGGAAGAAGGCGAACCAGCGGCCGTCGCCGCTCCGGTAGAAGGGCGTGGAATCCGCCGCGGCCCGGCTCTGGTTCGGCAGGCCCTCGCCGCGGCGCATATGCTCGATGAGATCGTAGCTGCCGACGTAGAGACCGTTCGCCAAGAGCGAGGTCTCCACCAGCCGGCCCACCCCGGTCTTCTCCCGCTCCAGCAGCGCCGTCACCACGCCGAGAGTCAGGGTCAGCGCCGTCAGGTGGTCGCCGATGCCGGGGCGCACGTTGCTGGGCATGGCGTCGGGCGGGAAGGACTGCAGGGCCAGCCCGCTGCGCGACCAGAAGGCGGTGAGGTCGAAGGCGTTCTTGTCCGCGCCCGGGCCCTGCAGGCCGTAGCCGCTGACGCTGCCGTAGACCAGCTTGGGGTTCAGCGCGTGCAGGCTGTCGAAGTCGAAGCCGGCCTTGGCCAGCGACGAGGCGCGGAAGCTGGTGACGAAGACGTCGGCGTCGCGCACCAGGTCGAGCACGATCTCGCGGCCTTCCGGCTTGGCGAAGTCCAGGGCGATCGAGCGCTTGCCGTAGTTGTCGAGCTCGAAGTTCGGCGGGATGTCGGGGCGGTAGATCGGGCGCACCCAGCGGATCGGGTCGCCCTCCAGCCCCTCGATCTTGATCACCTCGGCGCCCCACCGCCCCAGCGTGGCGGCGGCGGCCGGGGCGGCGATGTAGGTGCCAAGTTCGACGACTTTGTAACCCTGCAGGAGCATGTGGCCTCTTGGCTCAGCCGTTGTGCTTGGGAAGGTCCGCGACCGGGCCGCGCGGGGCGAACGTCCTAGCGGACCACATTGCGGCCGCGCAGGTCGCCGATCTGCTCGGCGGAGTAGCCGATCTCGGCGAGGATCGCGTCGGTGTGCTCGCCCAGGTCGGGCGCCTGGCCTCGGGGCAGGCCGTCCGGCGTGCCGTCGAAGTCCCAGAAGCCGGCCGGCATGGCCACGCCCCGATAGCTCCCCTCCCCCGACTTCAGCGGCACGTCCGTCAGGCCGCCCGCGGCCAGGGCCTGGGGATCCTCGACCACCTCCTGCGCGGTCTGCACCGGCGCCCAGCTGAAGTCGGCGCCCTGCAGCGCCTGCGTCCACTCCGCCAGGGTCCGCTCGCGGAAGATCTCGTCGAGCCGGCGCACCAGCGCCTCGCCGTTCTTGCGGCGGGCGGCGGGGTCGGCGAACCGCGGGTCCTCCAGCAGCTCGGGATGGCCGAGGCCGGCGACGTTGCCGATGTTCCCCAGGTTGGCGGCGATCCAGCGGTCGTCCCTCGTCGGGAAGAACGAGTGCAGCGGGTTGATGTTGGCCTCCCGCGGCTGGCTTCGGCCCACCCGGCCGCGGGTCAGCTGCATGGTCAGGTCGGTGCCGATGGCGAACATCGCCGAGCGCAGCAGCGAGGTCTCCACGACCTTGCCGCGCCCGGTGCGCTGCGCCTCGATGTAGGCGGCCAGCACGCCGGCGACCAGCGCCACGCCGGCGAAGCGGTCGCCCTGGGCCCGGCGGATCGGCGGCGGCTCGTGGCCCTTCAGCGTCATCAGGTGGGCCATGCCGGAGCGCGACCAGTAGGCCGTGTGGTCGATGGCGCGCAGCGCCGCGTCCGGTCCGCTCGGCCCATAGCCGGAGATGCTGGCGTGC
This sequence comes from Phenylobacterium sp., assembly GCA_028291285.1. The sequence goes on from JAQGIJ010000047.1 coordinate 2,549, forward strand.
ACCAGCTTGGGATTGACCGTGCTGAGCCGGCCCCAGTCGACGCCCCGGGCGACCTGCTTGTCGGGCAGCATGTTGGTGATGAAGACGTCGGCTTGGGCCACCAGCGCCTCGATTATCTCGCGTGATTCCGGCCGTCCGAGGTCGAGCGCAATGCTCCGCTTGCCGCGATTGTGCAGGTCGAGGTCGGCGTCGAACGGGGTGTCGGCGATGCCCAGGCTGGCCGGGATGTAGCGGGCGCGGTCGCCCTCCAGCGGCTCGATCTTGACGACCTCGGCGCCCCATTCGGCCAGCATCGCCGCGGCCACCGGCCCCGCCGCGATCGAGGCCATCTCCACTACCTTGAGGCCTTCCAGCATCGTCCCCTCCTCCCGAAAACCTGCGCGCCCTTCACGGAACGTCGCTGGGCGCGGCTCGATTCCGCCGGCCGCCGGCGCCGATCATGACGGAAACTTCCGCCGGCCGAAACGCCTTCCGCAGCGCCGCGCGCTTGACAGCGTGCAGAAAGTCGACCGTGGTTCTCATACGCGACCACGGACGGAGGCGCCAGGAACCGGCGCCGTCCGCGCCCACAGAAGGCGAGCGCACCAGGCGCTCGGTCGCGCCAGGACGGGAGGGCGCATGCCCGGGGAGACCACCGCAGGCCGCCGGCTGGAAGGACGTCGGGTGCTGATCACGGGCGCGGCGTCTGGCATCGGCAAGGCGACCGCCGAGCTTTGCGCCCGCGAAGGCGCGGCGCTGGCGCTGATGGACATCAACGCCCAGGGCCTGGCGCCGGTGGCCGAGGCGCTCGGCGCCAAAGCCTTCCCCGCCGACCTGCGCGACCAGGCCGGGCTGGCGAGCGCCGTCGACGCCTGCGCCGAAGCGCTGGGCGGCCTGGACGGGGTCGTCAACTGCGCCGGCGTCAACGTGAGCGGCGCGCTGGGCGGCCTGACGCCAGCCGACTGGCAGCTCGCGCTCGACGTCAACCTGACCGCCCCCTTCCTGATCTGCCAGGCGGCGCTGCGGCGGATGGGGCCGGGCGCCTCCATCGTCAACGTCTCCTCCGGGATGGGCCTGCGCCCGGACGCGCCCAACGTCTCGGCCTACGCCGCCTCCAAGGGCGGGCTGATCGCCTTCACCAAGGCGCTCGCCGCCGAGTTCGCGCCGGACATCCGCGCCAACGTGGTCTGCCCCGGCCTGACGGCGACGCCGATGACGGCGCACATGCTGGGCAACGACCCCGCGAGTTCGCCGGCCGCCAACCGCTACGCCCTGAAGCGGCCGGCTGACCCTTCCGAGATCGCCAACGCAATCCTGTTCCTGCTCAGCGACGAGGCGTCCTACGTCACCGGGATCATCGTCGCGGCGGACGGCGGGCGGACCTTCCATTGAAAGGCTCGCCTGGGCGAGCCTGAGATTTTCTGACATGATGTCAAAAGAGTTCGCCGCACCCACGAGCGAACGCCGCAAGAGGAGGCCCCGGAATGATCTCGCAGGAAGAAAACGATCTCCTGACGCTCGTCGAGCGGGACGCCCCGATGGGGCAGATGATGCGGCAGAACCACTGGATCCCGGCGATCCGGGCCGGCGCCCTGGAGGCCGACGGCGCGCCGATCCGCGTCCGGCTGTTCGGCGAGGACTTCGTCGCCTTCCGCGCCACCGATGGCCGCGTCGGCTTCTTCGACGAGCACTGCCCGCACCGCGGCGTCTCGCTCGCCCTGGCCCGTAACGAGGACTGCGCGCTGCGCTG
>JAQGIJ010000267.1 GCA_028291285.1 Phenylobacterium sp.
CCGAGGCCGCCGGCCTTGAAGTTCGGCACCAGGTCCACGATCCGCGTGGCGTCCTGGATGTTCATGGCCCGCATCTGCTCGCCGCTGTAGGCGGAGACCGCCAGCGGCACGTCCTGGATGTTCTCGACGCGCTTCTGGGCGGTGACGACGATCTCGCCGATCAGCACGTTGTTGCCGCGCGGCGGCGGGTTCTGCTGCGCCGCGGCCTGGCCGGCGGCCAGGACGAGCGGCGCGGCGGTCGCGGCCAACAGGGCGGTTCTCAGCCGAAAGGGCTGGGGCGTGGTCTTGACGTTCATGGTTCCTCCCTCTGCGTGCGTGGACCGCCCGCTTGTTTTCTGGATCGAGATGTGGTGGACGCCGGGCAGGCATGCACATGCGCGCGTCGGCGCTCAGGCGCCGGCGGATCGGCGCATCCGCGCCGCAGGTCTCTCCTTCAGTGTGTCTGGCTCGGTGTCTCGCGGGCGCGCAGGCGCATGCCCGGTCGGCGAAGCCCGGCTGCGGCTGAGCGGCCGAGCGCGCTCAGCGTCTGGCGAGGCCCGGCGGCCGTCCCGCGCAGATGCAGGGTCCCCCCTCAACTGCCTTGCTCCCCCCGCTGCGCCTCAGCCCCCGGCCGGCGTCATTGTTGCGGTAGCGTAACAGGACTATTTCATGTTGCAAAGAATGGGCAATGCGTCGCGTCATTCCGCCTCCCCGACCCTTGCGGGCCGGGAAGGCGGTGAATCAACGGACGGTCCGTCTCAAGGAAGTCCTGCCGCGGCGAACCCGCGCGCGGCGCGCCGTCAGGCGTCGATCAGGTTCCGCTCCTCGGCGGCGGAGCGCATCGACTTCTGCAGCTTCTCGAAGGCGCGGACCTCGATCTGGCGCACCCGCTCCCGGGAGACCCCGTACTGGGCGGCGAGCTCTTCCAGGGTGGTGGGCTCGTCCTTCAGCCGGCGCTCGGTGAGGATGTGCCGCTCGCGGTCGGAGAGCTCCGTCATCGCCTCTTCGAGGAGGCTCATGCGGATGGTCCGCTCCTCGTTCTCGGCGACGACGTGCTCCTGGCTGGGCGTAGTCTCGTCCACCAGCCAGTCCTGCCACTCGGCTTCGCTGTCGGCGCGCAGCGGCGAGTTCAGCGAGGCGTCGCCACCGGCCAGGCGGCGGTTCATCGAGATGACTTCCTCGTCCAGCACGCCCAGCTTGGTGGCGATCAGGCTCACCTGTTCGGGGCGCAGGTCGCCCTCCTGCAGGGCGGCGATTTCGGACTTCGCCTTGCGCAGGTTGAAGAACAGCTTTTTCTGGGCCGCCGTGGTGCCCATCTTCACCAGGCTCCAGGAGCGCAGGATGTATTCCTGGATGGAGGCGCGGATCCACCACATGGCGTAGGTCGCCAGCCGGAAGCCCTTGTCCGGGTCGAACTTCTTCACCGCCTGCATCAGGCCGACGTTGCCTTCGGAGATCACCTCCCCGATCGGCAGGCCGTAGCCGCGGTAGCCCATGGCGATCTTGGCCACGAGCCGCAGGTGGCTGGTCACCAGGCGATGGGCCGCCTGGGGATCCTCATGCTCCTGCCAGCGCTTGGCGAGCATGAACTCCTCGTCTTTGGCGAGCATGGGAAATTTCCGGATCTCAGAGAGATACCGGCTGAGGCCGCCTTCCGGCGACATCACGGCGAGCGCGTTTACGGCCATGGACTATCCCCTCGTTTCCGGACTTCGGGCCGTCGCGCGCCAATCCGCGCAAGCACACCTCGCTCACCCAACCATCCAGATAGGAGCGAGGTTGCGGCAGAGCTAGATGCGGGGGAGGCGGCCCTGAATATCCGACTTCTCCGGTAGGTTATTTAGGCGACCAAAGCGGCGTCTTCAAGGCAGGGTTTCTGTACCGGCCGATAGCAAATATCGAACGGGCGCCTGCCCCGTGAGGGGGGCGTCTACAGCTGCGCCAGCAAGGCTTCGAGATTCGCCATGTCGGTCGGCAACGGGCTCTCGAAGCGCATCGTCTCCCCGGTGGTGGGATGGCGGAAGCCGAGGACGGCGGCGTGCAGGGCCTGACGCCTCAATCCGGCCTCGGCGATGGCGCGGCGGACCGGCTCGGCCGCGACGCCGGAGCCGTAGATAGGATCGCCCAGGCAGGGCGCCCCCCTGGAGGCCAGGTGGACGCGGATCTGGTGCGTGCGGCCGGTCTCCAGCCGGCAGGCGACGCGCGCGGCGAGCGGCTTCTGCGCCGGTCCGAAGACGGCCTCGACGGCATAGTGGGTGACGGCGTGGCGCCCGCCCGACTTCACCAGGGCCATCTTCTTGCGGTCGTGGACGGAGCGGGCGATGGCGCCCTCGATGGTGCCGCGCGCGGGCGAGGGCGCGCTGCGGGTCAGCGCGATGTAGAGCCGCTCGATCTCGTGGGCGGCGAACAGGGCCGAGAGCGCCTGGTGCGCCCGATCGGTCTTGGCCGCCACGACCACGCCCGAGGTGTCCTTGTCGATGCGGTGAACGATGCCCGGCCGGGCGACGCCGCCGATGCCGGAGAGGCTGGCCCCGCAGTGGCGCAGGAGCGCATTGACCAGGGTGCCGCTCTCCGAGCCCGGGGCCGGGTGCATCGCCATGCCCGGCGGCTTGTCGATCACGATCAGTTGGTCGTCCTCGTAGAGGACCGTGAGCGGAATGGCTTCCGGCTGCGGCTCGGCGGGCTGCGGCGGCGGGATCTCGATCCGGTAGTCGCCGGGCTCGGCGCGGGCGGAGGCGTCGCGCACCGGCCGGCCCTCGCGGCTGACCCGGCCCTCGGCGATCAGCGCCTGGAGGCGGCCGCGGGAGAACTCCGGCAGGCGCTGGGCCAGCGCCTTGTCGATGCGCCCCACGGCGTCGTCGCCGGCCAGCGCCACGATGCGCAGGCCGAAGACGTCGGCCTCCAGCCCCTCGTCGCTCTCGACCTCCGCCTCAGAGGCCATGCTCGTCGCTGGCCGCCTCCTCATGGCCGATGATTGAGCCGTCCTTGAACAGGTATTCGCGCAGCTGGGCGTCGAGCTCGGGGTCGTGGCGGCGCATCCACTCCAGCACCATGGACGCGTGCTCCAGCTCTTCCTTGGCGTTGTGCAGGACCACGGCCTTCAGCTCCGGATCCTGGATGTCGTCGGCGCGCTGGCGGTACCAGTCAACCGCCTCCAGCTCCTCCATCAGCGAGGTGATCGCATAGTGCATCTCAAGCGTCTTGCGGCTCAGCTTATCGCGCGGGACGTGGAGGACTTCACTGGACATCGACTGTCATGCTCCTGTGAGGGGGCCGGCACTAATACACACGGCGAGACGGGAACGCACGAAGGGGGCGAACGCGCCATGCGGATCGATCGGCGAAAGGCTTTGGGGCTGCTGGGCGCCGGCGCCGCGGGACCGGCCACGGCCAGATCCCCGCGCCGGGCGCAGGCGGACGCCGGCGCGACCTTCCCCTGGGGCGTGGCCAGCGGCGACCCGCTGGCCGAGGCGGTGATCATCTGGACGGCCTCGTCCATGCCCGGCGAGGTCGCCTGGGAAGTGGCCGCCGACCACGGCTTCCAGCGCATCGTGCGCCGCGGCGTCTCCGTCGCCTCGCCGGACCGAAGCGGCGCGGTGAAGGTCGACGTGCGGGGGCTGAAGCCCGCCACCGACTATTTCTATCGCTTCCGCCAGGCCGGTGAGACCTCGCCGGTCGGGCGGACGCGCACCCTGCCGGTCGGACCGACCCAGGACGTGGTGCTGGCCTTCGCCTCCTGCTCGCTTTTCCCGAACGGCTACTTCAACGCCTATGGCGCGATCGCCGACCTGCCGCGCGTCGACGCCGTCATCCACATCGGCGACTACATCTACGAATACGGCGGGGCGGGCAGCTACGGCATGGACTCCGCGGTGGCGAGCGAGCGGCCGCACGAGCCGTTCCACGACTGCGTCAGCCTCGACGACTACCGCACGCGCCTCGCCCAGTACCGCCGCGACCCGCAGCTGCAGGCGGCGCATGCCCGCGCGCCCTGGATCGTCGTCTGGGACGACCACGAGACGGCCAACGATTCCTGGATGGGCGGGGCGCAGAACCACGATCCGAAGACCGAGGGCGACTGGAGCCTGCGCAAGGCCGCGGCCATCAAGGCCTATTACGAGTGGATGCCGATCCGCGAGCCTGCGGGCGGCGGCTTCGCCATCTGGCGCAGCTTCGACTTCGGCGACCTGGCCAGCCTGTTCATGCTGGA